>JAYVHJ010000524.1:0-2611 GCA_043771315.1 Raineyaceae bacterium | reverse complement strand
ATTTAGTTTATTGATAAAATAAACCGCAAGTTCTGGAGAGGAAATATTATCATTTGGCTCGTGACAGAAAAAATAAATCTCCCTCAAACCCTCCCCTATCCATCTGCAAAGGCATTTTACCCACGCATCTATACGAGTATAATCTGTGGGGTGAAGTGGGTATTTTGCATTAGGCTCAAATATTTGAGTGGTTGTATTTCCTACAAACCGTATCATTATTTTATCATTTGTTATAGCTTGATGCAGTACATCACGCCTGCCTGCCACATCTGTAATGACTGTAGAAATATTGTACTTTTCCAATAAATCAGCAGCTTTTGAAAAGTTATTGTTTCTAAACCAATCAGCGTGCCTAAATTCTACGGCTAAAGGAATATTTGCAGGAAAATCTTTTAAAAAGTAGGCTAGTAAATCCAAATGTTTTGGCTCAAAATTGGGTGGAAGTTGCAAAAAAGACAAACCTAAATTTTCTCCAAAACCTTTAATATTGTCACAAAAAGCATCTGAAAGTGTTTTTGCCTCTTTCAACAATATTTTTTCGTGAGAAATTGGTTGTGGGAATTTTGGGCAAAATTTAAAATGATTATTATTTTTATTATTAGCCAAATTCTTCCATTTTTGGATAGTTGCCTCATCAGCAGGATTGTAATGGGTTGTATTGAGTTCTATAGAATTAAATTGAGTAGCATAATATTTCAAAAAATCTTCTGTTTTGGCATTGCTAGGATATATTTTATTGCGCCATTCTTTATTTGACCACACAGGACAACCTACATAAATCTTAGGAAATTCTTTAGCATCAAAATCATCAAGATTATTTTTGTACTTTTCCAAGATGATTTTATTTTGTGTAGCATCAGCAGGCAAAGTAAAATCTATCTTATTTACATTATTTAGTTTTCCAAAATCCATAAATAAAGCTTTAAAGGATAATTTTTATTCTTTTTATTGAAAGTTGTTGAAATAAAAGAAATATCGTAAATTTACAAAAAATCTTAGGACTTACGTAAAAAAGTTCTAAAACCACCCCCAGCCCCTCCTTAGGAAGAAGGGGAGTTTATTCCCCTCCTTTTTAGGAGGGGTTAGGGGTGGTTTTTAATAGATTTTGCGTAAGTCCTAAATCTATCATAAAATCACCAAAAACACTATGAAAATAACCATTTTAGGTTCTGGAACTTCGCAAGGTGTACCTGTAATTGCTTGCGACTGCGAAATTTGCAAATCTTTGGATTATAAAGACAAGCGTTTGCGCTCTTCCATAATGATAGAAATCAATGAAAAAACCTTTATAATAGATACTGGGGCTGATTTTCGTCAGCAGATGTTGCGTGAAAATGTCAAAAAAGTTGATGCCATTTTCTACACACACGCCCACAAAGACCATACGGCAGGAATGGACGAAATCCGCTCTTTTAATTTTAAAAATGAAAAAGATATGCCTATTTATGCCACAGAATTTGTAGTAGCGCAACTTAAACAAGAATTTGCTTATATTTTTTCAGAACATAAATATCCTGGCGTACCCAATGTAGAAGTTAATATCATTGAAAATCAACCTTTTGAGATAGAAAATATACTTATCACACCCATTGAAGTAATGCACTTTAAATTATCCGTTTTGGGTTTTCGTATCAATGATTTTACCTACATTACTGATGCTAATTTTATTTCAATAGAAGAAATGGAAAAAATAAAAGGAACTAAAATATTGATAATCAATGCTTTGCAACGAGAAACACATATTTCTCATTTTACGCTTGCACAAGCCTTAGAAATAGTAGAAACTATCAAACCTGAAAAAGCGTATTTTACGCATATTAGCCACAAATTAGGCACTCACGCTGCCGTAAGCCAAGAACTTCCCAATAATGTTTTTTTGGCTTATGATGGGCTGAAAATTGAGTTATAGGTTATAAAAAAACTTCCCGAAAGTTTCCAACTTTCGGGAAGTTAATACAAAAGCCTAAATTTCTATATAAGCACGTAACATCCAAGCCATTTTTTCGTGAGCTTCCATAAGTGCCGTTAGAAAGTCGCTTGTACCCGCATCTTCATTGTCAGACGTGGCTTTAATATCTATTCTGATGTCTTTTATAATATGTTCGTGGTCTTTTAGCAGACTTTGTAGCATTTCTTGCGCACCTTGCACGCTTGCCTCTTTGAGTCTGGTAAGTTTCAAAAAGTCTTTTAAACTAGCTGCAGGCGTGTTTCCTAGCATACGTACACGTTCTGCAATCTCGTCTATTTGTGCATCTAAAATAGTATATTGCTCCTCAAAAAACTTGTGCAATTCCTGAAAATTAGCCCCAGTTACGTTCCAATGATAGTTACGAGTTTTGGTATAAAGCAAATATTCATCAGCCAGCAAAATACTAAGTTGCGTGGCATTGTGTTTGAGGGCTTTTTCTGTTAATCCAATATTTATTTTCATAGTTGTGGGTTGTGAATTGTGAGTTATGAATTAAAATTACAAGTTCGTACCTCGTACTTCTAACTTCGTACCTTAAACTAAGCTACTTTATCAATACTTGCACAAATAGCACCAAAAATAGCCTCAATATCACCAATTCCATTGACTTTTGTAACTTTATGCTGACTTTCGTAGTATGGC
>JAYVHJ010000523.1:0-2568 GCA_043771315.1 Raineyaceae bacterium | reverse complement strand
TGTGCTGCAATCTCAATTTTTACATTAGGATTATCTGTCAAAAGTTTGACAATTCTATTAAGTTCTCGTGAAGAATTATAGTTCAAATCCCATTTTTTTGATTCAAAAGAGATATTATAAAGTGGGATTTTTGCGCCCACAGAAAGCGTATGAATTTTGATGGCAAGTTTTTTGTTTTTATCTTTTGAAGAAATAGTATTGGCATAAAAAATATACTCTTTTGGGTTTTTTACCTCCAATTCGTATGTTTCATCTTCTCTGATTTTTACTTTATATTTGCCATTTTGCCCATCTTTTGGGTCAATTTGTATGGTTTCATTGCGGTCACGGTTGGTGAGTGTCAAACCAAAAGGTAAGCCATCACCTGTTTCCATATCAGAAACATTAAGTTCATAGACTATTTTTTTAGGTTGAAGAAGGATAAGTTTTTCCAGTTCTCCTGTATTCTCTTTTGCTAAATCAATGGTAATGAGTGTATCTTCGTATTTATCCAAAGAAAGAGAGATATTGAAAAGTTTGTCGTTGGCAAGTTCTATTTCAAATTTGCCTTCTGTACTCATTTTTTCATCAGCCACTTGCTCACTTTTCATTACATCTCGCACTTTTATTTGCGCTTGCAAAGGCTTTGTATTGTCAGCATCTTGCACACTAAACAATATTTTTGTATTAGAAATACGCAAATCATTATAAACTGGACTGACACTTTCCAGAGATTTTTTTTCTGTTTTTTGAGAAAAAGCGGTTTGAAAGCTCAAAAACAAAGAAAAAAATAAAATTGTAATGGATAAAAAATTGATTTTCATAGAAAAGTAAGTGTAAATTGTGAATTAACTTATTGCGTAAAATTACTACTAAAATTTAAGAAAATAGCTATTTTTTTTGTTTTTTTTACCACATAGACACATAGAAGACATAGAATACAAGTTTTTTCTGATTTTTTCTAGTTTTTTGTTGAAAAATATACAAAAAATCAAAAAAATACGTTTTAAGGCAATAAATCTAAAAATCTAATTTTTAAAAGATATTCTATTCTATCATTATGAAATCAAAACAATATTTAGCTATACCCTTTTTTATTGCCGTTATTTGTCTTATTTCTCCGCTCAAAGCACAAGAAACTTGGTCTTTGAAAAGATCCGTAGAGTTTGGCATACAAAATAATATCAGTATAAAACAACAGGAACTTCTCGTACAAAGCTCTTCAAGCACTTACTCTTCTTCAAAAGAAGGGCGTATGCCAAGCGTAAATGGTACTGCTAGTGAAACTTTTCGTACTGGGCGTTCTACAGACCCATTTACCAACCAATTAGTTACGCAACGTGTTTTTTCCAATAATTTCGGAATAAATGCGCAGGTTACGCTTTTTAATGGTTTTCAACAGACCAACGCTATCAAACAAAACGAAATGAACTATAAAGCTAATCAGCTTGATGTAGAACAAACTAAGCGTAATATTTCGCTTAATATTGCTAATGCGTACTTGCAAGTACTTCTTTCACAAGAACTTTTGGAGGCAGCCAAAGCTCAATTGAATGTAGATAGTAGCCAAATAGAACGTACAGAAAAACTTTTGAAGGCAGGAACAGTCGCAGAAGCACAAATAATCACGCTTAGAGCGCAACTTGCCAGTGACCAAGTTGCTGTGATTACAGCACAAAATCAAGTAAGCTTTTCTAAATTACAACTAATGCAATTTATGAATATGCCACTTGTAGAGAATTTTCAAGTAGAGAAAATCAGCATAGAAACCATTACAAATGATAATTTGGGCAAAAGTCCTAATGAAATTTATCAAATTGCAGAAAAAAATCAGTTTAGCATACAAAGTGCTGATTTGCGTACAAAAAGTAGCCGTATTTCTATAGATATTGCAAAAGGTGCAAAAATGCCTACCCTAACGCTTTCTGGTGGGATAAACACTTTTTTTTCTAGTGCTGCACCAAGTCAAAGGTCTGTAATTGGAGAAGGGTTTACTACTGTACCATCTGTAATAGGCTTCACAGATGCCACACTTACTACTCCTATTACTGTTTACCGTACATCTCCTAATTTTACACAACAGGATAATTTGTTTCTTAATCAGTTGGATTTTAATTTGGGGTCGTCAATTTCTCTTAATCTTACTATTCCTATTTATACAGCTGGACGAGTGAAAAATAGTATCAGACAAGCAAGAATTACAGAACAAAACAATGATTTTATTTCTCAAAACACCAAAATTCAGCTTCGTCAAACCATAGAACAATCTTATAATGATATGAAAGCCGCAGCTAGTTCATTTGAGGCACGAAAATCTCAAGTAGAGTCTTTAGAAAATGCGTTTAAAGTTACGCAAACACGTTTTAATGTAGGAGCAACCAATTCCGTAGATTATAATCTTGCCAAAATCAACGTAGATAGAGCAAAAACTGACCTTATCCGCTCAAAATACGAATATGTTTTTAGAATAAAAGTGCTTGATTTTTATCAAAATAAACCAATTTTAGATTAGTTTTTTTGAGGTACGAAGCTTGAAGTACGAGGTACTAATTTAAAACTTTGATTATTAAGTTATTGTAAAAACTAAAA
>JAYVHJ010000522.1:0-1546 GCA_043771315.1 Raineyaceae bacterium | reverse complement strand
CTACTGTTGGTCCTGCCTGCAATACCAAAGAACAACTTCTTGCCCTTGCACACGCTGGCGTTGATGTTTTTAGGCTTAATTTCTCTCACGGAACACACGAAGAACACGCCAAAGTAATTGCATTTATCAGAGAACTAAACGCTGAAAATGACCTTAATCTCTGCATTTTGCAAGATTTACAAGGTCCTAAAATCCGTACAAATGATATGGAAAACAATGGCGTTTTGATAGAAGCAGGACAAACGCTCGTCATCACCACAGAAAAAATATTAGGCAATGCGGAGCGCATCAGCACCACCTACAAAATGTTGCCAAAAGATGTCAAAATTGGAGAATCTATCCTTATTGATGACGGCAAAATAGAACTAAAAGTTATCAGCAAAACAGACAAAGATGTTACTACAGAAGTTATTTATGGTGGACTTCTAAAATCAAAAAAAGGCATCAATTTGCCTGCAACTGATGTTTCTTCTCCTTCTCTGACTGAAAAAGATACAGAAGATTTGTATTTTGGTTTGCAACACGACCTAGAATGGATTGCGTTGTCGTTTGTACGTTCTGCGACTGATATTCTGCTTTTGCGTCATTTGGTGCAACAAAAAGGCAAATTCCCTAAGCTTATTGCCAAGATAGAAAAACCTGAAGCTATCAAAAATATTGACGAAATTATTAAGGTTTCTGATGGCGTAATGGTGGCTCGTGGTGATTTGGGCGTGGAAATGGTGGCGGAAGAAGTGCCTATTTTTCAGAAAATGATTGTCAATAAAGCCAAAAAAGCTGCCAAACCTGTCATTATTGCGACACAAATGATGGAAAGTATGATAGAAAACCCTCGCCCAACTCGTGCAGAAACCAATGACATTGCCAATGCCGTTGTTGATGGTGCTGATGCGTTGATGTTGAGTGCAGAAACAGCAAGCGGAAAATATCCTATTTTGGTGGTGAAAAGTATGGCAAAAACTATCCAAATGGTGGAGGAAAAAATCTTCAAAATCTATCACCAAAACTTTGATTTGGATATTTCTTCTAAAAGTTTTACAAGTGATAGTCTTGTTGCATCTGCTTGCAGACTTGCCAAAGAAACTGGTGCAAAAGCTATTATTGGAATGACAAACTCGGGCTATACTGCGTTACAAATTGCTAGCCACAGACCAGAGGCAAACATTTTTATCTTCACAGGAAACCGCCCTTTGCTCAATACAATGAACCTTATTTGGGGTGTGAGGGCTATTTTTTATGATAAATATGAAACCACAGATGAAACTTTTGATGATGTGCAGGAGATTTTATTAGAAAATAATTATATCAAAAAAGGAGATATTTTTATCAATCTTGCAAGTATGCCAATTGGTAAAAAACAACGCACCAACACGCTAAAATTGTCTATTGCAGAATAATTTTGAATTGTGAATGAATACAAAGTGTTCATTCACAATTTATTATACAATGTATTTTATCTGTGCATCTGTGGCAACTAAATTAAAAGTTAAGTTTTTAGGCTATTAGGCAACATTAGCAAAAATGGAATACTTTTTTCATATTTCAC
>JAYVHJ010000521.1:0-12797 GCA_043771315.1 Raineyaceae bacterium | reverse complement strand
CAAGGTGCAACAAATATTATTCCAAATGAGGTTTATTTGGAAGGCACTTTCCGTACTTTAGATGAGGCTTGGCGCACACAAGCGCATATCAAAATGAAGAAAATGGCAGAAGGTATTGCAGAGGCTATGGGCGGACATTGTGATTTTGATATTCGTAGAGGTTATCCACACCTCAAAAACCACCCAGAAACTACTTTGAAAGCTAAAAATGCGGCTATTGCGTATATGGGCGCAGAAAATGTTGTAGATTTAGATATTTGGATGGCTGCAGAAGATTTTGCGTATTATACCCAAACTGTTGATGCTTGTTTTTATCGTTTAGGCACTAGAAACGAAGAGAAAGGCATTATTTCAGGTGTGCATACTCCAACTTTTGATATTGACGAAAATGCCTTAGAAATAGGTGCAGGGCTTATGGCGTGGCTGGCTGTCAGTGAGTTATCAGCAAAATAATTCTTAAATAAAAACGCTTGGGGAATTTCAAATCCTCCAAGCGTTATATTTCAATGTAAAAATGAATTTTTAATTAAAATTTCACTCTTCCAGTTAGCCAATAAGTTGTTCTTTCCCAAGAAGGTGTACCAGCAGAAGAATCAGGACCACCAGCATTGCTTGTCATAGGTGCTAAATTTTGTTCATTAGAAAGGTTTTTTCCAGTCAATTGAAATTCAAAATTCTTACTAACATTATATCCTACTGCCATATTAAGAATAATTCCACCTTTTTCTTTTCCACCAGCAGGAGAATACCACCCACCATAATACATACTTGTCATACTCACAAAAAAATCTTCTGTAAATCTATATTGAGCATTCAATTTAAACATACTTTGAGGAAAAGCTTTGTAGGCTACTTTTTCACCATCTGCAGCCAAATACATACTGTTTGCTGCTATAGCAATATCTTTCTGCTCTTTGGATACTTGCGTTACACCTGCATAAGAGTAACTAGCTTGGGTAGAAAACTTTTCTGTAATGTATTGTATTGTCATTTCTGCTCCTAATTGAGAGAATGTACCAGGAGTATTTTTGAAATGCCAATAACCATTCCAATCTCCTGCAATATCACTACCAATATTTGGCATTATAAATACAGCAGGGTCTTGATAAAGAACACCTACATCAATTACATTAGAAACTTGATTATAATAGGTTACAAGATTTATATTCAATTTTTTATTAGGTTTGAAAGTAGCTGCTAGCTCAAAACTACTCATACGTTCTGGCGCAATAGTAGGAATATTTGTACTTCCAGGGATATTAGCACCACCCACAGAGCCATAATTATCAGCACGCAACATTCCATCACGTCTGTATCCACCTGCATAGTGCAAACCTACCGCACCACGAAAACCACCTTGATAAGCTGCACGAATAATAAGTGCTTCTGTTGGTGTATAAAAAATACCAACACGAGGTACAAAATTAGTTCCCCAATAAGGGTGTTTATCCACACGTACAGCAGCAAAAAAATCTACCTTTGGAGAAATAGTGTAAAAATCTTCTAAGAAAATACTTACTACGTCTATGTTTTGGCGGTAAACCATAGTAAGTTGTTGGTTGGCAGTTCCAGCATCAAAAGTACCTATTTTATTGGCAATAAAGTTGTTACCCGCTACATTATTTCTACCCATTTGAAACTCTCTTGCTTCTACACCAATGGCTAGACGGTTGTTTTTCCAAAGATTATCAATATTAAAAATAGTTTTAATGCCCAAACGTACCTCTGCAGTTCCACCCATTGTAGCACCAGTAACAGAAAGTAAACCAATATCATCATTTATCAAAGAAATACTTGTTTTATTTCTGATATTTTCATTGATTTTAAACGCATATTCCAAATTAGCACTTATGATATTTTGCGTTTGTACGTTTCTATCTCTATAAAAATTATACAAATCACGTCTTTGTTGCACATTCATTAGGTTGAGCGTAAAGCCTTTGTATTCTAATTTTCCTAACATCATAGAGCCATTAGTACGTTTTAGGCGCAAACCCGCATCAACCACTTTACCACCCAAATACCCTTCGTTTCCTTTTGATGCTGCCCAACCTTCATTGCGTAGTTCTTGCCCACGATATTTGAATGTAGTACCATAAAAAAATGTCTTCAAACCTTTATTATTGCTTCTAAATGAGGCAGTTCCGTTATAATAATCACTTCCCCCAGCCGTAACACCAACTTCTGCTTTTGTTCCTTCTGTATTTCCAGCATCAGCCGTAATTACGTTTATCACACCTAAAAGTGCACCTTGTCCTAGCGTTACAGAGCCAGGACCACGTATTACTTCAATACGTTCAATATAATCTATATTAGGACTGTTCAGAAGGGCATCAGGAGGACCCCAAAAAAACTCTGTATTCATATTTTGCCCATTGATAAGGAACAAAACCTTAGAATTATTGTCGGGTGCAAGTCCACGAAAACCTGCAATCACATCATCTTGGTCTTCTACCGTAAAATAACCAGGCACATACATCATAAGTGCTTCTGAAAGCGTTCTTGCGCCACTTGTGCGCAGTTGTTCTTTTGTGATAATGGTTACAGAGGCAGGTTGTTTGTTTTCGTCCTGAATGACGTTAGAGGCAATAGACCCTTTGCCTTTTGTGCTTACAGGCAGTTTTAGGAGTTCATCAACAGAAGATTTGAACAAACCAGAGCTGTCTGTTTCCACTTGTGCGAGCAAATTAGCACTTATCAAGCTGATAAATGATAAAGAAAGAAAAAATTTTTTCATTGTCTTGATACATTAAGTTGAATATTATGTTGCATAACAGCATAATAAAATTTAGTCGTTAAATGTTTTGACAATGTAAAATGTTTTTTGGAAAAATACTATTTTATTTAAAAATATTTTTAAAAAATGATTTTTATGGATGTAATGTTTTTATATTATATTTTAATTGTTTTATCCAAATGTTTTCTATGTGCCTTTGTGATTGAAAAGAAAGATTTAAGTTTTAGCCTGCATTTCTCGTAATAATTTATTGCAAAAAACAAAATCTTTTAGTTCTTGTACATCTGTGTGCATAATAGTTTCACTATTTCCTTCCCAAATTTTAAGTCCTTGGTACAAAAACATAATTTTGTCACCTATTTCCATTACAGAGTTCATATCGTGAGTGACCACGACTGTTGTGGTTTGATATTCTTGTGTAATTTCTTTGATAAGATTATCAATAGTGATAGAGGTGATAGGGTCTAGCCCAGAATTTGGCTCATCAATGAACAAATACTTAGAATTAAGCACAATAGCACGAGCAATGCCTACACGTTTTTTCATACCTCCACTGATTTCTGAAGGCATTTTTTTGGCAGATTGCTCCAAACCTACCCTTTTTAAGCAGTCGTGAACTCTATCATTTTTCTCACTTTTAGACATTGTGGACATCATATCAAGCGGGAAAACAACATTTTGTTCTACTGTTTTAGAATCAAAAAGTGCGCCCCCTTGAAACAGCATACCTATTTCTTGCCTAATGTTTCGTTTGTCGTCAGAGTTTCCATTAGTAAAGTTACGTTTGTCAAAAAACACTTCTCCCACATCAGGCAGGACAAGCCCAACAATACATTTGAGTAGTACACTTTTGCCTGTACCACTGCCACCAATAATAAGATTGGTCTTCCCTTGTTCAAAAGTGCCACTAATGCCTTTCAAAACCTCTTTCCCTTCAAAGGCTTTTTTTATATCTTGTATTTCTATCATATTTTTTTGAATTTTGAATTAAAATTACCTCACACCTCACACTTCACACCTCACACCTCATAGCACTTCTGCTACTACAAATGTACTTCCACCCACCACAATCATATCTTCTGGCTTTGCATTTGCTCGTGCCTGTGTGAGGGCATCAGCAGGTTTTTGGATAATTTCGCCAAAAATACCTAATTTTTTTGCTTTTTCTTGTAAAATCTCCACAGACATAGCACGTTCCAGATTTGGAGCGCAAAAATAAAAACTAGCTTGTTTTGGGTACAAAGAAAGCACTTTTTCAACATCTTTATCTTTCATAAATCCCAAAACAAAATGTAATTTGGCATTTTTTGATAGAATATTTTGCTGATAATGTTTAATATTTTCCATCAAAACGGCTATTCCATGTACATTGTGAGCCGTATCCAATACCACAAGTGGCTCACGTTCAAGGATTTGCCAACGTCCTTGCAAATGCGTATTTTTAAGAACATTTAAAATACCTTTTTGCAAGCTTTCTTCTGAAATTTGTTCTGAAATATCTTCTGATAAAAGATTAAGGTCGTTAATCATATCAATGGCGCAGATAACGCCAAGCAAGTTTTTTTGTTGATAATTTCCTATCAAAGCAGACTGAAAAGTACGTATTTGTTGATTATGACCACCCCTAACCCCTCCTTGTAATGAGGTAGATAAAACTCCCCTCTCTTTTAAGGAGGGGTTGGGGGTGGTTTTTATATTGATAGCTAAAATTTCTTGATTAAGTTTATCAAAATCAATGCTTTTAATTTGTAATATGTCTTCTGCAAAAACAATTATAGCATCATTTTCTAGGGCTTTTTGCTCAAAAACTGCAGTTGTTTCTGAATGTTTTTCACTCACCACAACAGGAATTTTAGGTTTAATAATTCCTGCTTTTTCACCTGCAATTAGGGGCAAAGTATCACCCAAAAACTGCTGATGGTCGTAGCCAATATTCGTAATCACAGACAAAATAGGCATAATAATATTGGTGCTATCTAGCCTGCCACCCATTCCAACCTCAATAATAGCAATTTTCACGTTCATTTCTGCAAAATACCAAAATGCCATAGCTGTTGTTACCTCAAAAAAAGAAGGTTGCAAATCATCTATAAATGCTTGATTTTCAGCGACAAACTGAATAACTCTATCTTCTGTTATGCAGTTTCCATCTATTCTGATGCGTTCTGTGAAAGATTTTAGGTGAGGAGATGTCAAAAGACCAACTTTATTGGTATTTTTTTGATTATTATTAGAGATTTCTTTGCAATGTTCCTGCAAAATAGAGGCTAAAAAGTGAGAAGTGCTACCTTTACCATTAGTACCAGCCACGTGTATAGACTGGAATTTATTCTGTGGATTTCCAAGCCTTTGGCAAAGTAATTCAATGTTTTTCAGCCCAAATTTAATGGCTGCACCACCAATATTTTGGAACATTGGCAGCTTTTGGTAAAGATAATTAAGAGTTTCTTGGTAATTCATATAGCCCCCAGCCCCAAAGGGGAGCAATGCAAGGATGTGCAAAAGTACAAAAAAAATTATGATTTCAACTGTTTATTTTGTCCATTTAGGTTTGTATTGGGGCAAATTGGGCAATGTAATAACAACAACAGTATATTCTCCATAAATGCTTTTTATGTCTATGTATCCGTTGAGTTTTGTTACCATATGTTTTGCCATATAAAGCCCTAAACCAGCTCCGTGAGCGTGTTCTGTACCTTTAAAAAACATATCAAAAATATTATCAATAAGTTCTTTTTTGATACCTATACCATTGTCTGTTATTTTTATTTCTGTAATTTCTCCCTCTTGTTTAACAAAAATATTGATTGTATGCTTATCTCTTTTGTTATTTTTGAAGTAAAAAGCATTATCCAATACACGTTCCAAAATATTAATAAGCAATTCTACATCAGAAATAAGAGGATTTTGGGCATTTATTTCAAGTTTCCAATCAATATTATCTAATTGTTTACTTTTGCGTATTTTTTCTTCTATTTCAATAAAAAACAAGTTCAAATCTATCTCAAAGCCTTTTAATTGTCGTTTTTTGATGTCGTTAAGCATTACCAAAGAAGACAACATAATATCCATTTTACTAGCAGTATTTTCTATCATTTGGATATAATTATGTTCCAAAGTAATAGGAATTTCTAGTGCTGCAATATGACAAAGTCCTTTTATTGACGCAATAGGGGAGCGTAAGTCGTGAGAAGTATTATAAATAAATTTATCCATCTCAAAATTAGCCACTTTCAGTTCTGATTCTATCTTTTTTCTATCAGAAATATCATCAACCACCGCCATTAAATAGGTATCTCCTTGCTTAGACTCGTGAACAGAGGAAAACGTACAATTAAGCCAAATTTTCTGTTTATTAGGTGCATTTAGACACATTTCAGTTGCAAAAACAGCAGTTTCTCCCAAAACAACTTTCCTTATTTCGTTGATATCAGGCTTATTTTCCATTAAATCCAATATTTTTGAAGCATCCATAGCCAAAAGTTGTTCTTTGGTATAGCCAGAAAGTTGGCAAAAACGCTGATTAACACGCAAGAAAAGCCCATTTTGACTTACGTGAGCAATACCTACAGCCGCTTGCTCAAAAGTAGCCCTAAATCTTTCTTCACTTTCTTGCAAAAGTGCTTGTTCTCTTTTGCGTTCCGTAATATCACGTAATGCCCCCAAACGCAACATTTTATCTCCAATATTGATAGTACGAGCCACTATTTCCAACGGAAAAATGCTGCCATTTTTGCGTATTCCTTCTACTTCATAGGCAGACTCATTTTGCGTCTGAATATGCCCTAAAATAATTTCTTTGGATTTTTTTGTAAAAAATTCGTAAGTATCTTTGCCCACACACTCGTCCAAACTGCGTTGAAACATATCCAAATACCGTTGATTACAGTCCAAAACCAAGCCATTTTCGTGTATCACAATTCCATCAAAAGAGGCTTGTGATAGCTTTTCAAAGCGTTCTTGTGAAGCTAAAAGTTCTTGTTCATACATCTTAAAAGACGTAATATTATTGACAATAGAAAGCACAGTTTCTACTTTGCCATCTTCTCCAAAAAGTGCCGTATTGTACCATTCACAGTAAACAACTTTACCATTTTTAGTATGATTTTTATTAAAAGAGATATTTTGTTTTTCTTTTCCTTCAAAAAGACGTGCCATAGCCGTCAAAACTGCTTTTCTATCTTCTTGATGAATAAAATCTGCATCAGGAATATGCCTTCCAGTTACTTCTAAGGCACTCCAACCAAAAAGTAGTTCTGCTTGCCTAGACCAGCTGACTATTTTATGTGTTTTATCCCATTCTACTACACCGTGAGGGGAGTTTTCTAAATGAGAAGAGAGTTTTTGCAGGGTTTTTTGTAAAATATTTTCTTTTTCTTGATGTGTTTCTACTTCTTTTTGAAGAGAATTATTTGTATCTAAGAAAAATCTGGCACGTTTACGAATATTATTAGCTAGTTTATCAACAGTTACTTTGAGGTCGTTGGCTTCTTTTTCCAAAGAAATCTGCATTTTTTTCTCCTCAAAAGCACGTTTGATAGCTTCAATAAGGTTTTCTGGTTTTTGTGGGTCTAAAACAACAAAATCATTCGCACCCAATTTGAGAGATTTTACTGCGTGCTGGCTTTTATCTTCCAAAGAATAAACCACCACCAACATATTATTATTATGGTTTCTTTGCGCAATAGAGCCATAATATCTTTCAAAAATGCCATATTTTACAAGCAAACAGTTGGGACGTGAGCGTAAAACGGTCTTAATATCATTGTCCAAACAGACCACTTGATATGCGCCTTCTTCTGCAAAACGCTCACTAATAAGGGTTTGCAGCTGTAAGTCGTCTTCCAATAAAGTAATTTTGGTGCTATTGTGTGCGTTAGTAGCAAGCATTTACTTCGTAATTATTTCGTAATTATAAAAATCTTACGCAAGGTAGTAATTTTCAGAAAATAAATTATATTTTTTGAAAAAAATGTAAAAACAAGCGTTTATTTAGACCTTAAAAGCAGACTTCATTTCTAATAAAGTCTGCTTTTAGTTTTACTAATTTTGTAGTAAACCGCTACGTTTCAAAAGTGCTTTTGGAGAGGGTTCTTGTCCTCTAAAACGCTTGTAAAGTACCATTGGATGTTCACTACTACCTTTTGAAAGCACATTTTCTTTAAATAAATCTGCAATTTCTTTATTAAAAATGCCTTTTTCTTTAAAATATTCAAAAGCATCAGCATCAAGGACTTCTGCCCATTTGTAGCTATAATAACCTGCGGAATAGCCACCAGAAAAAATATGCGCAAACGCACAACTCATATTAGTGCCTTCTATAGCAGGGAAAAGGTCTGTTGGTGCGCTTATTTCTCTCTCAAAAGTGGCTACATTTTCAATTTGAGCTACTTTTCCGTACCAAGCCATATCCAAAAGTCCAAAACTTAGTTGCCTCATTGTAGCATAACCTTCCATAAAATTGGCACTATCCGTAATTTTTTGGATAAAATCTTGTGAAATAGGTTCATTTGTCTGATAATGCTTTGCAAAGAGGTCTAAACACTCTTTTTCGTAGCACCAATTTTCTAGGATTTGTGAAGGAAGTTCTACAAAATCCCAATAAACATTCGTTCCTGATGTGCTTTGGTACTTTCCGTTAGCAAGCATACCGTGCAGAGCGTGTCCAAACTCGTGAAACAGCGTTGTAACCTCATCAAAAGTAAGCAAAGACGGTTTTGTAGGTGTTGGCTTAGTGAAATTGCAGACAATAGACACAAGAGGGCGTATTTCTCCACGTTGTTCTCTAAAACTTGTCATCCAAGCACCACCTTTTTTACCTTCACGAGGGAAAAAATCAGCATAAAACACTGCAATATGCTTATTTTGCTCATCTAGCACCTCATACGCTTTTACGTCTTGATGATAAACCGCAATTTCTTTGTTTTCAACAAAAGAAAGTCCATACAGTTTTTTTGCCACCTCAAAAACGCCCAAAACCACATTTTCTAGCTGGAAATAAGGTTTTAGTGCTTCGTCATCTATTTGATATTTTTCTTTTTTGAGTTTTTCAGAATAAAATGCGTAATCCCAACGCTGCAAAAACTCTTCCGTAAAACCTTGATTTTTAGCGTATTCCGTTAGTTCTTGCATTTGTTTTTCTGCAACAGGTTTGGCGTGTTGTAAGAGTTCGTTTAAAAAAGTTTGAACTTTCTGTGGCGTGCCTGCCATTCTTTCTTCCAACACAAAATCTGCGTGTGTGGCATATCCAAGCAGATTTGCTCGTTTGTGGCGTAAAGCAACAATACTTTTTACATTTTCTTGATTGTCATTTTCGTTATTTTGGAAGGCTTTTGAAGCAGATGCAAGGAACATTTTTTTGCGTAAATCTCTGTTTTCAGCATACGTCATAAATGGCAAATAACTAGGCTGATGCAAAGTAAAAACATAACCTTTTTTGCCTTTTTCTGTGGCAGTAGCTTGTGCCATTTCTAAGACATAATCAGGAAGACCTGCAAGCATAACTACATCATTTTCAAGTATTTCTAAAGAATAAGCATTGGTTTCATTCAAAATATTTTCACTAAACTGTAGTGTTTTTTCTGATAATTCTTTGTCAATTTGGCGGAGTTTTTCTTGGTCGTTTTCATTAAGATTTGCACCATTACGAGAAAAACTTTTATAAGATTTGGTGAGCAAACTTTGGCTTTCAATATCTAAATTCTTATTTCTTTCTTTATCCTCAAAAACTGCTTTCACACGCTCAAAAAGCTGTTTATTAAGCATAATGTCGTTGCCATATTCTGATAAAAGTGGCGAGGCTTCACGAGTGATTTTTTGGAGTTCTGGATTTGTTTCACAAGAATTTAGGTTAAACAAAATCCCTGAAATTCTCTCTACAAGTGCGCCAGATTGCTCTAATGCAATAATTGTGTTTTCAAAAGTAGCTTTTTGCGTATTTTGAGTGATAGTATCAATTTCATTTTTAGAGATTTTGATAGCTTCTTTTAGTGCAGGCAAAAAATCATTTTGGTTGATTTTGTCAAAAGGTGCAGTTTCAAACGGTGTATTGAATTTTTCTAGTAAAATAGTCATAGTAAAGCAGTTATTTTTTAAGTTATTGATAGGCAAAGTTAATGATTTTTGTGGTAAAATTGTAAACTGAATTTTCAGAAATTCAGTTTTTCAAATATTCCCTATTTGAAAATAAATAGAAAAATTATCCCAAGCAATGGGTTACTTTTAGGAGATATTGGCATTAAGAGAAAATAATAATAGCATAATATAATGTGTGCTTTTGTCTTCATTTGTTAATATCAACTAAAATGAGTAATTTTCGTGGAAATACTGTACTAAAAACAAATTTTACTAAATTTTCTACGCACTTGATGACACAAGCCATAGACGAAAAAGACCTTATTGCAGGCATACGTGAAAACGACACGCAAGCCCTAGAACTTGTTTATAAGCGGTATTATGGAAGTATTGCCCATTTTATTTTGCAAAATAATGGTACAGAACAAGAGGCAAAAGATATTTATCAAGAGGCAATTGTACTTTTCTACGAAAAATTACAAGAACCACATTTTTTGCTGACGTGCCAAATAAAGACGTATATATACTCTATTTGTAGAAAAATGTGGCTGAAAGTTCTTAGAAATAAAGAGAAATATACTGGGAAAATAGAAGATTTTGAAGAATTTATCCCTTTTGAACAAGGAGAAGACAACGACAATACAGAAAAAGAAGTACAGTTTAAGTGTATGGAAGAAGCTATGAAACAGCTTGGAGAGCCTTGTGCAACCATTCTGACAGATTTTTATATAGAAGAAAAATCTATGGCAGAAATTACAGAGAAAATGGGTTACACTAACTCCGACAACACAAAAACACAAAAATATAAGTGCCTAATGAGGCTGAAAAAGATATTTTTTCAAGCATATACATAAGTTTGAAGTTTGAAGTACGAAATTTAAAATAAGTTTACTGTCGCTTGCCTCTAGGCAAGTGACAAGTATAAAAGGGCTGGAAGCCTTTACACACTAGCAACCGCTAGTTAAAAATTCACAATTAATTGAGAGAATATTACAAAATACTACAAAAATGAGCCTTACAACCAAATACGAACAAATAGAGAATTATCTCAATAACCGTCTTACAATACAAGAAAACACAGATTTTGAAGCAAAAATGCAACAAAATCCTGATTTTTTGACAGAAGTAAACGAACATCGTAGTTTTATGGAAAGTTTGCAAATGTATGGCAACCGCAAAAAAATAAAACTACAATTAGAAAGTTTCCACGCTACAATGGAAAAGCCTACTGTGATGTTTTATAAAACAAAAAATATCAAAAATTTCTTCCAAAAACATCTTCCAACTATTGCGGTGGCTGCATCTGTGGCGGTATTTACGGTTTTTGGTGTGCTTTGGAATAATAATCATTTCAATACACTAGAAGATCAGCAAATTGGCTATTACAAATCACTTAAAAAAGATATTGAAAAAGTCAAAAAAACACAAGCAGACCTTGTAGAACAAACAAAAGACATCAACGAACCTAAGAAAATAAATTATACGGCAACCGCTTTTCTAATTTCTTCAAATGGTTTTTTGATAACAAACCGCCACACTATTGACAAAAATAATGTGATGTATGTAGAGGCAAAAATAGATGGTATTGCAGGCAAAAAAGACTCTGTTTTACGACTAAAAGTAGCAGTTTTTTATGAAGACAAAATACAAGATTTGGCTATTTTAAAGGTTGTAGAGGATAATTTTAAAGGTTTTGGAAAACTTCCCTATGCTTTGCGTTCTGATGTAGCTGATTTGGGCGAAGAAGTCTTTACTTTGGCTTATCCACACGAAGACATGGTTTATGGTGAAGGTTCTGTGAGTTCAAAAAGTGGCTTTGAAGGGGATTCTGTTGCTTATCAGATTTCTATTCCTGTAAATCCTGGTAATAGTGGAAGCCCACTTTTAGATGAAAAAGGTAATTTGATTGGTATTATTACAGGCAAAAACACCAATGAAGATGGCGCAGCATTTGCCATAAAGTCGCAATATGTGCGTGCTATTATTGATTCTATTTCAAAAAATCACCCAGAAAGTAACATACAATTACCTGTTTATAATCAGTTGCAATATCTCAAACGCCCTCAACAAATCAAAAAATTGAAAGATTGCGTTTTTGAACTCAAAGTTTATTCTAGCAAGTAATTGTGAATTTTTAATTGTAAATTGTAAATTGTGAATGAATACAAAAAGCTATATAATCAAGTGATTATATAGCTTTTTGGTTAAATCAAAACATAGATGAATTACAGAAATCCAATTAAATAAACTTACTCAAAAATCTACAACATACAAAAAAGCCTAACTAAAATAGTTAGGCTTTTCTACGTTATTTTTCTATTTTTTATACCTTAAACCAGCCCTTTATGACTATTTTTCAAGCATTGCTTTATATTTTTTTGCTGTTGTGGCATCTTGTGAATCTTGGTATTTGCTTACCACTTCGTTATAAATTTCAATGGCTTTTTCTTTATTTTTGTTGCTTTCATAAGCAAGTGCCAGTTTCATCAAATAAATAGGAGTAAAATATTTATTTGGATAATGGTCAGCAGCTTTTTTGTAAAAGTTTATAGCATCTTCATATTTTGTAAGTTCCATAGCAGCATCTGCACGCAAGCAATAAGCACGAGCTTGTACAATCATATCATCAGAAGAAAACTTATCTAACTGATTTATAGCATCTTGGAATTTCCCATCACGCATATAAACTGTTGCTGCAATGAGTTCAGCTACATTACTAGCTTTTGCCATAGAATAATCATCAGCAATTTTCACTACACCCAAATTATTGCCATTTCCTTTAAGAACTGTCTTCAAAGAATCTTTTTCAAAATTAAATTCTGCTGGAAAAAGTTGCTTTAAAGCCTCTTCTTGCTGATTTTGTGCTACATAACGGTAGCCAAAAAATGCAGCAGTTGCCACAAGTGCCACCACAAGCACCGTAATAATTACTTTAGAATTTTTTTGTACAAAATCCTCTGTTTTATCAAGTGCAATTTCTGGGTTT
>JAYVHJ010000520.1:0-10487 GCA_043771315.1 Raineyaceae bacterium | reverse complement strand
GAGAGGCAGCTGTGAGCGCATACAAAAAGCCTGAGCAAGCTGCTTGCATATCATAACTAAAAGCATTATTGATACCTGCTTCAAAGCAAATAATATTTGCGGTTGCAGGAAAAATCATATCAGGTGTAGTTGTGGCGCAAATAAGTAACTCTACTTCTTCTGGTTTGGTATTGGTTTTTTTTAGGAGTTTTTGTACAGCTTTTACACCCATAAAAGATGTACCCAGACCTTCACCTTTCAAAATATGTCTTTCTTTGATACCAGTACGGGACATTATCCATTCGTCATTGGTATCTATCATTTTTTCTAGTTCCTCATTGGTCAAGATATAGTCAGGAACATAACTTGCTATACCAGTAATTGCTGCGCTTATTTTTGTCATAATTATTTTGATGTGTGATGTATGATGTATTTTGTAATTGTAGAGATAAGGCATTGCCTTATCTGACGACAAACAACAGTAAATAATGTATTTACATCTTATATCATACACTTAGAAATGAAGATTAGATAACTCAACCTTTTTATTTTTACAATAACTTAATAATCAAAGTTTTACATTCGTATTTTGTCCCTCTTATTTCATGCTTTTTCTTTAAAGGGCAGTTTTTATTTTATTATTGAGGTCTGCAGAGGCTATTTTGTGTGCTAAAAGTATCATATTTTTTGTAGCAATAGCATTAGAAATGCCGTGACCTATGATAACATTTCCGTTCACGCCCAAAATAGGGCTACCACCAATAGCTTCATAATTAAGTTTGCTAAGAAAATCATCTTTTACACCACGCTCTGCTGTTATTTCGTAGATAGATTCTGCCATTTTGAGAATAACATTTCCAACAAAGCCATCACAAACAATGACATCAGTTTTATCCAAAAAGAGGTCTCTTCCTTCAATATTTCCCACAAAATTAAGTTTTGCGTCTGCTTTAAGCAACTGATATGCTTCTTTTGCGTCCATATTTCCTTTTCCAGCTTCCTCGCCCAAATTCATTAAGGCAATACGAGGATTTTCTATACCTAAAACTTCTTTGCAATACACACCACCAAGCACTCCAAACTGGTAAAGCATTTCTGGTTTGCAGTCTGTATTTGCGCCTACATCAAGCATTACGCTAGTGCCTCCGTTTGTTTTTGGTACGTGAGTGATAAGGCAAGGACGCATAATCCCTTCTATTGGTTTTACGCTAAAAATAGCTCCTACGTGCATAGCACCTGTATTTCCTGCACCGCAAAAAGCCTGAACCTCATTATTCTTGAGAAGATGAAAGCCAACATTGATACTAGATTTTGGTTTTTGCTGCAATGCTTTTGTAGGATGTTCGCCCATTTCAATGACTTCATCAGCGTGGAAAACCTCTATATTAGTGGGGACTTGCGGTTGCGCATCAAGCACTTTTTGTATAGCATCTTTTATTCCAACAAGTACAATTTTGACATCATTTGTAAGTTCTTTGGCGGCTAGTATTGCACCTTCCACAATAGCTTGTGGGGCAAAATCTCCACCCATAGCATCAATAGCAATTTTCATAAATTTATGATAAGATATATTATTGGTTTTAGTATCAAAAAATTGTATTATTTTAACTAAAAAGCAACTGAATTTAAGTTATTGAATACGTTAAAATAAGTTATTGGGGCGTAAAACTAAACAAATATATTTTATACTACAAATATATTTATGTATTCACGAGTTTAAATGATTGTTACGCAAAATGTAACTTTTATTGTAAAAGTAATTATTTTTATAACAAAATCAAAAAAATAATTACTTTTTTCAAAAGACTATTTTATCTAATGTAATTTTATTTTTTTATTTGAAAAAAAACACTGTTAAAGATACTATCTTTAACAGTGTTTTTTGTTATCCTAATCTTATATCAATAAAGGTAATCAGGCTTTATTGATGTTTTGTTAAAACTTAAATGAAATTATATCTTGTATTATCCTACAATCTTATAATCTCAAAAATCTTAGTTTGTTTTGGATAATCTTTTAATAATTCTCCCCTTTTCAGTTTGTACTTCCATCAAATAAATGCCATTTGCGAAATTCCCTAAAGAAATAGTCATCAAATTACTATTATTGTTAGTGTTATTTTCAGAAGAATAAACTTGCTTTCCTTGCGCATCATACACACGCACAAGAGATTTAGTCATATTTATATTTCCAAAATCAACACTAAAATCACTACTAGAAGGATTTGGAGATACTTTTACAACATTATCCAAAGAATTATCTATGCTTGTAGCAGGATTTGGATAAATAACAATAGTATAAGATTTTGGCGTGCTAGGACAACCAGTAGCATTATTCGTAGCAACAATCAATATATTGATAGAAGTTGAAAAATTAGGCGTTCCTGAAATAGTGCCTGTTGCAGTATTCAAAGAAAGTCCCAAAGTAGTTACACTAACACCAGATACCTGCGCAAACGTATAGGTAGCTCCAACAGGCGCACCTACTACTGCAAAAGTTACTCCAATATAAGGTACACCTACATTACCATCTAGCAAAGAATTAGTATTAGGCGCAATAGCAAAAGGTAAACAATTAGTAACTGCAAAAGTATAAGTTTGCGTTCTTACACAAACCCCAGCACTTTGGTCAGCCGTAACTGTATAAGTAGCTGATGGCGTGATAGTTGTCGGTGTACCAGAAATTACGCCAGTTGCTATATTAAAATTCAAACCAGCAGGCAACAAAGTAGGAGAAATAGAATAAGTAACCGTTGTCGTATTTCCTGTTACGCCTGCATTAAGTGTATAAGGCGTATTGATGATAGCAGTATTAGCCGTTGTATTAGTAAAAATAATAGTTGGACAAGCAACACTAACAGTATAAACCCTTGTTTGCGTACAAGCTCCATCTGTAACATTTACTGTAAAAGTTGATGAACCAGTAGCGGTTGGTGTACCAGAAATAATGCCAGTTCCGCCAGCAAGACTAAGACCAGTAGGCAAAGTACCTGCACTTATAGACCACGTTGGCGTTGCTATAAGACCAGTTTGCGTTACTGTTTGGCTATAAGCAGTTCCTATTGTTCCATTTGATAAACTTACAGGATTGATACTGATACCAGCACAAGCAACCAAAAATGTATAACCTCTCGTAACGGTACAAGTACCTTGTGCAGCCGTTACTGTATAAGTAGCTGATGCTGTGGCAGTTGTTGGTGTACCAGAGATAGTTCCATTGGTTGTATTGATGCTAAGACCAGCAGGCAAAGCAGGTGAAACACTATATACAAGCGTTCCTGTGCTACCTGTTACAACAGCATTAAGCGTGTATGGAGTACCAACAGTTGCAGTTGAAGCAGTTAGATTAGTAAACACAAGCGTTGGGCAAGCTATTGCAAATGTATAATTTTGTGTAACACTACACGTACCTTGTGCCACCGTTACGGTATAAGTTGCTGATAATGTTGCGCTTGTTGGTACACCAGTAATGTTTCCATTATTGACATTGATATTTAACCCAGCAGGCAAAGCAGGTGAAACACTATAAATAACTGCAAGATTATTTCCACTCACAGCCGCACTAATGAAAAATGATGTTCCTACTACGCCACTTGGTGAAGTTGTACTATTAAAAGTAATCACAGGACAAGCAACGCTAAACGCATAGCCTCTCGTAGCAGTACAAGTACCTTTCGTAGCTGTTACAGTATAAGTAGTGAGTGCAGCAGCAACAGTTGGTGTACCAGAAATTTCGCCAGTAGCAGTATTGATACTAAGACCTGCAGGCAAAGTTGGTGAAATGCTATAAACAACACCAACAGAACTCGTTAGGCTTCCATCAAGCGTGTAAGCAAGACCAACAGTACCATTTGTAACAGCGGCACTTGTGAAAGTAAGCGTAGGACAAACGACCGCAAAAGTACGTCCTACCGTAGCACTACAAGTACCTTGTGTAGCAGTTACAACATACGTAGTTGATGTAGCTTGAGCCGTTGGCGTACCAGAAATAATACCAGTAGTACTAAGAGTTAAACCAGCAGGTAAAGCAGGTAAAACACTATAAGTTACAGGTTGTGTATTGCCAATTGCACTTGTAGTCATAGTGAAAAATGTACCAACAATAGGATTGCTAAAGATAGGAATAACAAATGTAATAATTGGGCAACTTACGAAAAACGAATAAATACGTGTTACACTACAAGTGCCTTGTGTAGCCGTTACGGTACAGTCAAGAAAACCAACTATTGCATTGGTTGGTGTACCAGTAATTAAACCAGTTGTAGTGTTAAGACTTAGACCTAGAGGCAAAGCAGGTGAAACAGTATAAGTAATAGGAGCTGTATTGCCTGTTGCGCTTGCGTTAAAAGTGAGGGCTGTTCCTACTGTAGCACCAACATTTGAGGTTGTGGTAACGAAAACAATAGGCGGACAAGTGATACCAATAGTATAAGCTCTAGGTTGTGTACAAGTACCATCAGTAACACTCACAGTAAAAGTAAAACTACCTGCATTGGTAGGTGCGCCAGTAATCACACCTGTACCAGACACAATAGAAACACCATTAGGCAAACTACCTGAAGTAATAGACCACGTAGGCGTACCCGCAAGTCCAGTTTGTGTAACAGTTTGACTATAAAAATTACCTACAACACCAGCAGGCAAACTTGGAGGGTTGATGGTGATTGTAGGACAGGTAAGAATAGTAACCGCTACATTGCTACTTGTGATAGTAACACCTGTGGTAGTGCCTGCACCCACAAAGGTACTTGTAACCACACATTTATACGTACCTGCATCAGTAGCAGCTACGCTTAGTATAGTAAATGTAGCACTTGTAGCAGTAGGGATAAGCACATTATTTTTGTACCACTTATACACATTGAGCGTACCACCAATAGCACCATTTATATTGAGTGTAGCACCAGAAGCAAGTGATTGTGTAGCTGGTAAGATTTTATAAGTTTGTGGGTTTGCAAGATAAAAAGCGGGCCTAGGACTTATAGCCTCCAGATTAGCAAAATTTAGTTGATTATTGTTGCAATATAATTCTGTTAGACTTGCAGGCAAAGTAGGCAAGACCGTCAGTTGATTGTTGTCACACTCTAATGCTTGTAGGCTTGCAGGCAAAGTAGGCAAAACCGTCAGTTGATTGTTAAAGCAAAATAATGCTAGTAGGCTTGCAGGCAAAGTAGGCAAAACCGTTAGTTGATTGCGCTGGCACGCTAATGTTAGTAGGCTTGCAGGCAAAGTAGGCAAAACCGTCAGTTGATTGTTATTGCAATATAATTCTGTTAGGCTTGCAAGTAAAGTAGGCAAAACCGTCAGTTGATTGTTGGCGCATACTAATATTTGTAGGCTTGTAAAATACTCTATACCGCTCAAATTAGCAATATTAAGACTTTGTACATTTAAAGTAGTTGCGGAAGTAATTGCTGTGCAGGTGGTTTCCATTTGTCCGCTTACAAAACAAGTGGGGTAGGTAGTTTGCAGGTAAGTTCTAAAATTAGCATCTGGTATGGTTACCAAGAAGGCTTTTGCAGGTGTAATGGCTACAAGAGCCAAAAATAAGAGAAAGAGAAATGTTTTTTTCATTGTTTTTTTATTAAATTGAATAATTGAAAAACTAATAATATGCTCATTAGTTGGTGCAAAAGTAGTTATTTTTCTTAATATTATTTTATTTTTTATAAAAAATGTGAAAATAAATAAAAAACATCACAAAATTTGGTTTTGTCCTAGTATTCAGCGGAATTAACATCACTCTAAAAAAATACACCTATATTTTCATAAACATATATCAAAATTTAGTAGTTTTGCGTATATAATGCCAATAATCAAACAAACAAAATTTAATGAATTTAGAAAATAATCAATACAAAATCCAAAATATCAATGTACTTGATATTTGTGCAGAATTTGGCTCACCGCTTTATGTGTATGACGCTGATAAAATGATTGAAAAACTGCAAAAAATGCAAACTGCTTTTGAAGGAATGAAAGTAAAGATTAAGTTTGCAACAAAAGCACTCAATAATCTTTCTGTAATGAAACTTTTTAGGCATTATGGTGCAGGTTTGGATACAGTTTCTATTCAGGAAGCGCAATTAGGGCTTTTAGCAGGTTTTGAGCCAAAAGAGATTATTTTTACGCCAAATTGTGTTTCTTTTGAAGAAATAAAACAAGCTGTTGCGCTTGGGCTTACTATAAATATTGATAATATTTCTATTTTAGAGCAATATGGACACGAATACGGTGATAGTGTGGCATGTTGCATTCGTCTAAATCCGCATATTATGGCAGGAGGAAACAGCAAAATTTCTGTTGGACATATAGATTCCAAGTTTGGTGTTTCTGTGTTGCAACTACGTCATTTGGTGCGAGTTGTGAAAACAAATAACATCAAAGTTACTGGTCTTCATATGCACACAGGCTCTGATATTGTGGATTCTGGAGTATTTTTGGAGGCAGCAGAAATTCTTTTTGATGTAGCACGCAATTTTCCTGACCTTACTTTTATGGATTTTGGAAGTGGCTTTAAAGTTGCTTACAAAAAAGGTGATATCACGACTAATTTGGAGGATTTGGGCAAAAAACTCAAAAAATCTTTTCAGGCTTTCTGTAAAGAATATGGAAGAGATTTAGAAATTTGGTTTGAGCCAGGAAAATACCTTGTAAGTGAAGCAGGGCATCTTTTTGTCAAAACAAATGTTATAAAAACTACACCTGCAACCGTTTTTGTAGGCGTAGATTCTGGGCTAAATCACCTTATAAGACCAATGATGTATGATGCACATCACGACATTGTGAATGTGAGTAATACATCTGGTGGGCAACGTGTTTATACAGTTGTTGGCTACATTTGTGAAACAGATACATTTGGCTGGGACAGGAAACTGCACGAAGTCAGTGAAGGAGATATTTTGGCTATCAAAAATGCGGGTGCGTATGGTTTTACTATGAGTTCACAATATAATTCTCGTTTTCGTCCTGCGGAAGTACTTGTATATCAAGGCAAAGCGCATCTTGTCCGTTTGCGTGAAACCTTAGAAGACCTTACAAGAAATCAAATTGTAATGAATTTTGAGGAGAAAATAAACAAATAAATTTTCAAGGAAAGAAGACTTTGTTGCAATGGTTGGAATGCTGGAATAGCACTAAATTTTTAGTTTTTTGGAAAATAAGCTACTTGTGCCTTTACAAACGACCACCAAAATAAGGCTCAAAATTAAGCAAAACGTCATAAAAACAATACTTAGATATGAAAAATATAATACTAAAAAATAAATATATTTATTTTTGATAAAATTTTTTTTATCCATTATTTTTTATTTTATTTGTGTGTGGTAAGTTTACTACATATTATTTCTAACTAATATTCTAAATTCTATCTGTTATGAAAAAAGTTCTTTTATCTGTATCTTGCGTGGCAATTCTAGCCTGTACTGGTTTGTTTTTCCAAAGTTTCACAACGAAAAAACAATCACAAACCATCAAAATCTACAATAACTCTAAATGGGACATTGACCATATCTACATTTCACATGTGGATAAGGCTTCTTGGGGTTCAGATTTGTTGGGAAGTGATGAAGTAATGACTCCTGGTGAGTATATTACTGTGAAAATTGATTGTGATATTTATGATGTGAAACTCGTTGATGAAGACGGTGTTATTTGCCAATTAGCTGACGTTACCATCTGTGATGATGACAGTATTTGGGCAATTGGTGATTTGACTAAATGCAAATAATTTTCGTAAATAATTCTATTTGAATCATTATTAAAAACACTATTCTGATAATCAGAATAGTGTTTTTTGTCTTCTATATCTTCTATCTGTCTATGTGGTTAAAAAATCATAACTCTACAAATTCAAATTTTCCGCCATCAAAAAGCCCCAAATCACTTAGTTTTAGTTGCGGAATAACGAGCAAAGCCATAAAAGAAAGGCTCATAAAAGGTGCTTTAAGGGTACTTCCTAATTGTTTGACAGTTTTATCAAGTTCTGTATAAAGTGCGCCAATAGTCGCACCGTCCAAATCCGACATTAAGCCTGCTACAGGCAAAGCCAATAAACCTATTTTATTAGTATCATTGCGGTCATCATACACACATAGTCCTCCATTTGCACTAATAATAGCATTTACGGCAGCACAAATACTTTTATCAGACGTGCCAACAGCAATAATATTATGGGAGTCGTGGGCAACAGACGAGGCAATAGCACCGTTTTTCAGTCCAAAATTTTTGATAAAAGCCACCGCAGGCATTGCATTGGGCGTATATCTATTGACAACCACAATTTTGAGAATATCATTTTCTACATCAGCAACCAAAAAATCTTTCCCGTCTATATTTTCTATGGGCAAATGATGCAAAAAAGTTTTTGTGATAAGTTCTCCATCTATTGCTTCAATGACCTTTAAAAGCGTTTTTTCTGTGTAATTGGGTGGTGCAAGCAACGCAAAATCACTTACATTTTTTGGTATTGCTTTGAAAAAATTAGGTTTGTCAAATGCTACAGAATTTATAAAAGATTGTCCGTTTTCAGCTACCAAAACACCTTCAATATAGGTTTGAAATACTTTAAACTCCTTCAAATCTTCTACGACAATAAAATCAGCCACATCTCCCACATTCAGTAAACCAACCTCCAAATTATAATGTTTTACTGGGTTGATGCAGGCACATTGCAAAACCTTAAAAACATCAATTCCACGAACTACGGCACGTTTTACAAGCTCGTTGATATGTCCTACAAGTAAATTATCTGGGTGTTTGTCGTCAGAACAAAACATCATATTTTCATAATTTTCAGGCAATAAATCTATCAAAGCCTCAAAATTTTTGGCGGCACTTCCTTCTCTAATCAAGATTTTCATACCAAAATCTAGCTTATCTTGCGCCTCTGCAGCCGTAAAACACTCGTGGTCTGTGCTTATTCCTGCACTAATGTACTTTTTGGCTTGCTCGCCACGCAAGCCTGGAGCGTGTCCGTCAATAGGTTTTTTATATTTTTGTGCAATTTTTATCTTCTCCAACACAACAATATCATCATACAAAACACCTGGATAATTCATCATTTCTGCAAGGTATTTGAGGTCGTGTTTTTCAAATAAATATTCCACCTCTTTGGCATCAATGGTTGCGCCTGCGGTTTCAAAAACAGTAGCAGGAACGCAAGAAGGAACACCAAAAAAGAACTTAAAAGGTACTTTTTTGCCATTTTCTATCATAAATTCAACGCCAGCCACGCCCAAAACATTTGCTATTTCGTGTGGGTCTGATACGGTTGCTATTGTGCCGTGAAGCACCGCAAGGCGTGCAAATTCACTAGGCACAAGCATACTACTTTCTATATGGATATGGGCATCTACAAAAGCAGGAAGAATGTAGTTTTGACAGGGTTTATCTGTATTTGTAATACTTTCTATTTTGCCATTTTTGATGATTATTTCTGCGGGAGAAATAGTTTTTTGAAGAATATTAACAAAATTAGCGTGTATTATAGTGGTTGAGTGAGGCATTTTTTGAGAAATTTAGAAAGTAGTGTGAAATTGCCACAGATACACAGATGAATACAAATTGTATTTTATCTGTGTATTTGTGGCAATTAAATCATTTGTTTTTATTTATGCAATTAAAAAATTAGTCTAAAAAATCCAAACAACAAATAAGAAACAATAATACAGACAGGTAAAGTAAGCAACCAAGCAAGTGCAATACTCTTAATAGTGCTTGCTTGTAAGTTTTTTAGTCCGTTAGAGGCAACCATAGTACCAGCCACACCAGACGACAAAATATGGGTCGTACTCACGGGTAAGTGAAAAACAAATGATGAAAAACCAATAGTAAGAGTAGCAATAAGCTCCGCAGATGCGCCTTGTGCGTAGGTGAGGTGAGATTTTCCTATTTTTTCACCAATAGTAACAACAATTTTTTTCCAACCAATCATAGTACCAATTCCCAAAGAAAGAGAAATAAGCACAATTACCCAGCGTGGTGCATAATCTGTTGTATGGCTTTTAAAACGCTCAAAACGAGTTTTTATATTTTTTCTATCTTGTTCAGGAATACCTGATAATGTTTTATCTGATAATTTTTTGATATCTTTATCTAATAAAAATATCTCTTTTCTGATGCCTGTAACAACTTTTTCGTCCCATTTACTTTGGGGAATGTTCATAAGAATAATTATATCTGCAATATCTTTTTTACATTGTTCTACAAAAATCCTATCCGCAGAAGAGAGGTCTTCTACATTTATTTTCTTAACGGCAGTATCCACAAGTGCAATACTTTCTTGGTATTGTGCGGGGGTAGTTTCTAAATTTAAGGCATATTTGACAGGCAAAATACTAATCAAAACGAGCATCAAAAGTCCTACGCCTTTTTGTCCATCATTAGAGCCGTGAGAGAAACTTACACCTGCACAAGTAAAAACAAGCAATGACCTAATCCACATTGGAGGCACTTTTTCTGGGTCAGGCGTTTCAAATATTTCTCTATTTTTGATAAGTTTGCTCAAAA
>JAYVHJ010000519.1:0-4054 GCA_043771315.1 Raineyaceae bacterium | reverse complement strand
GTTGCTAATTTAAGTTCAGTAGCAGGTACTTATGCCATTGTGCCAAGTGCCACAGCATTAAACTATAATATCTCATTTGTAAATGGTACACTTACAGTTACTAATCCCGCACCAATAGCACAAACTATCACCTTACCCACAATATCTACTAAAACTTATGGAGATGCAAGTTTTTCTTTGAGTGCAAGTACAACTTCTGGTTTACCATTGACTTATACAAGTGATAATACAAGTATTGCAACTGTATCAGCAACTGGAATAGTAAGCATTATTGGTGCAGGAACAACTAATATTACTGTTTCACAAGCTGGAAATGCAAGTTTTTTGCCTGCTACACCAGTAACACAAATGCTTACCATTCTTAAAAAAGATCTTACTGTAACAGCACAAACTTTTAGTACAGAGGCTTGTAATGGAACTGATATTTATTTTCCTTTAAATTACAGTGGTTTTGTTAATGGAGAAACATCTCAAAATCTTACTACATTGCCTGTAGGATTTGTAGGTCCTACTAAAAGTACTACTGTTTTGCGTGTTAATAATACATTTGTACCTACAAATGGAACAGTAAAACTTAAAAATCCTTTTGTTGTGCGCACTTACACTATTTCTGTTGCTGGTGGCGTTTCAAATAATTATAATTTTATTTATGTTACTGGAGCAGTAACACTTACGGAATGCCCTATTTGGAAGAATACAACTAACCCAGCTATAATTACAGAAACACTTGATAATCAGATTACGGTTTATCCAAATCCTAGTAATTCAGATTTTAAAATTGATTTTGGTAGTTTGGAAATGAATAAAGCTGTTATTCGTGTGTATGATATGCAAGGTAAACAAGTTTATACTACTGAAATAACAAGTAATATAAACGAGATAAAAAATACTACCAACATTGCCATTATTTCTTTGGGCAATATGGCAAATGGTATTTACCTGCTTCAAATTAGCACAGAAAAAGGAAATATTCAGAAGAGAATAGTAAAAGCAGACTAGGATTTTTAGGATTGCAGGATTAAATACAGAGGAATACAAAAAAAGACTAGGGTTTTTAAGATTGCAGGGTTTTAGGATTAAATATAGAGGAATATAAAAAGAAATTTATTCTGTATTTAATCTTGAAATCTTATAATCCTAAAAATCCTAGTCTTTTTTGGTTACTTTTTTGCTGCTAAACGTATTGACATTTAAGGAAATATTTTGTTATTTCGTATTTTATCAATATATTTGAAAAAACCTAAAAAAACTCAAAAAATGCTAGTTTAATCCAAAAAACAGTATTTGTCTATCATAAATCTTATAATTTCTTGTATTTGTCTATTCCCAAAACTTGTAAAGTTGCTTATTTTTGTGCTATTTTGTAAAGTGAATAGTAGAAACCTCAAAAACTAACTCTTCTTTAAACATCATAAATATGAAATCTCTTTTACGTATTTTCTCTGTGTGCTTATGTATGCTTGTGTTTACACATATACAGGCTATACCACCACCAACTCAGCCTGTATTAAACCAAATAGATGTTTTTAATGGAAGTAGTACAATTCCAGTAACAACGGCACTTACTAATGTTCCTATAAATACAACTGTTACATTATACTTTGACCAAAAAGTTTTTAACATAGGAGGTACTGCTTTTAATGGTGGAGATAACGTAGCTAGTTTTATTACATTTAGTGGTGGTATAACTTTTACAGCAACTATTGATCCTTCAGGAAAAATTATTACTATTGTACCTACACAAAGTCCTCAACAACTCATATCAAATACTACTTATACTGTTGGTATTCTTGCTAATAAATTTCAGAATGCTGTAGCTGATCCCAATATTGCACAAACTGTTGATTTTACAACTGCTGATGCCGTTGCTCTTAATGGGACTGTTCCTCCAGCAGTTTCACCTCTTACAGTTATTGTACCTAGAACAGGTAATGTAACTATACCTAATATCGTAATTACAGAAGGTAGTTCAGCTTCTTTTGGAGAGGGAAGTAACCAAACATTTGTACTAACTGCGCCTACTGGATTTAATTTTGTGGCTGGTATTGGTTCTGCTACTAATGTGGGTGCTGATGTTTCTGCTTCAACTTTGACTGTAACAACTACTACAATTACACTACAATATACTGTTAGCAGTACTTATGCAGATATAAATTCAATTACCATAACAGGTGTGCAAGTTGTATGGGTTGGTACTCCAACTACTGGACTCCTCAAGCGTATAGGTACAGGAGGCACTGCCGTACAAGCAGCCAACAGAGTGGCAAGTGATAGAGTTCACGCTACATTTACGGTGCTTCCAGAGCTAGCAACCATTGATTTATTTAATCTTCCTGTTACTATTCTGCCACTTGCAAGCGCATTGACTAACATTCCTATCAATACAACTGTGATTTTGGATTTTAGTGAGCCAATATTCAATACAAGTGCCGTAGCTTTCACCAACACAACTATTGATGCTATTTTTACTTTTAAAGAAACAATAAGTGGTACTCTAGTTGGTGGATATAATGCTACTACTTCTGGGCAAACAGTTACTATTACAAGTTCAGAATTAAAAGCTAATACTTCTTATACTATAGAACTTTTAGTTAATAGTTGTCAGAATGCAGCTACAACACGAAATGCAGCACAAACAGTTGCTTTTACTACTGCAGGTGCCACAACTACGAGTCTGCCCACATTGGAACTATGCCAAAATGGTGCAGCAGAAATTTTGGGAAATATTGTTATTACAGAGGGTAGTTCTGCTAGTTTTGGGCAAGGAAATAACCAAATTATGGAAATAGCTGCACCTACAGGCTATCAATTTATAGCTGGAACTGGTAATGTTACTATTAGTGGACTTGATATTTCTAATGCTAATTTGTTTGTTTCTGCTACTAAAATAACTTTGTACTATGATATTACAAATTATTTTGGTACTGATGTGATTACTATAGATAATTTGCAAGTAAAAAGTACAACACTTAGTAATGGCACGTTCCTACGTACAGGCGGAAACGCAATACAAGCAGGAAATAGAGTAGCAGATAATTTTTCACTTGCGACACTAACTTCTGTGGCTGCACCAACTGCACCTATGGCTAGCATTATCACAACTACTAGTGTTTGTAGTGGTTTTGCAATAAATTCAGTAGTTGGTAATATTAGTGCAGCAACACTAGGTACTAATACAATTACTTTTTATGATGCTTTGACTAATGTGGCTTTTTCTCCTAGTGTTACAGCAGGAAATATTTTAGCATCTGATTTGGGCTATACTCTTTCTAATAATACAATACTAGGAAGTAAACAATTTTATATGACTTTCACCTCTGCATCTCTTTGTGAGAGTGCAAAAACATATTTTTCAATAACTATAAACCCTAATCCTACTGTTTATATTACGGCTGGTGCGGCTTCTCTTTGTGCAGGAAACCAAACTACTTTTGCTATTACAGGAACAGTAGGGGCAACTAATGTGTTGGAAGTGAAGTTTAATGCTGGTGCATTTTCTGCTGCTAGTGCCTACGGCTCAACAACAACTGTTTTTGGCGTTACTTATTTTACTACTTTTTCTACCCTTATGGCAGGAAATTATCAACTAAAAGCAACTTCAACATTAGTTGGTTGTCCAGATACTGATTTAGTTAGTTTTGTCGTAAAACCAGCACCAATAGTTACTTTTGTGTGGGGAGCTAATCCTCTTAGTTATTTGAGTACAGTTCCATTTGTTGATTTGACAGATGGCATTACATTTGGTGGTGCAGTAAATGCAGTTGTTAGTGGTACTACGGTCGGTACTTATTCAGGTACAGCAGTATCTGGCACTAAGTTTTATCCAGGTATTGCACCAATTGGTGTACCAATTACTATTACTTATTCTTATACAGATATTGCTACAGGTTGTTCTGACAGTGCGAGTATTGTTGTTACAGTAACGCTGATTGGGTCAATTACTAATCCTGTTAATAATTTAGCAGTATCTTATTGTCAAACTGACCCAATATCAGGCATTTTGACACCTACTGGTGCTGTTATAGCGCAAGGAACTGGAATACCAGCACCAGTT
>JAYVHJ010000518.1:0-13841 GCA_043771315.1 Raineyaceae bacterium | reverse complement strand
TTTTATATTCCATTCTTCTCACGTAGTTTTGCCCTATCAAAAAACACCAAATATAAATCTTATTTTATCCTTGTGGACGCAACATTACAAAATACAAGCAACCTTATCACAGAAACAAATACAAACGCAAACAAATTGCCTCAAATCAATTATTGGGGTTATTTTATTTGTTTGTGCCTTGTGCTTGCGCTGATAATGGTCATAGAAAAAACTATTATTGTGTCTGATACGCTTTATTTTGAAGCCCTAAGTGAAACGGTTGCCTACGAACGTATACAAGAAATGCTTTCTTTTCAAAAAGAGTGGGTTTGGTTGGGCTACGTGATGATACCTGTTGTTGTAACGCTTAAAGTTTTTCTGATAAGTATTTGTTTACTTACTGGGTTTGTGCTAAACCGCCAAAAAGTAAGTTTTAAGCATACTTTTCAGATGGTTTTGTTGTTGGAAGCGGTTTGGCTTGTGCCTGCCCTTATCAAAACAACCTACTTTTTGATAGCAAAAGATTACACTTTACAAAGCCTAAATAGTTTTTATCCACATAGTTTGCTGGCTCTTTTTGATGCTAAAAACCTTAATCTTGTGCTTGTTTATCCTATTTATACACTTAATTTGGTAGAACTTGTTTATATTTTGCTTTTGGGTGTGGGCGTACAACGTCTTACCAATCAAGTATATACAGATAGTTTGAAAGATGTATTAAGCACTTACTTTGTTGGTTTACTTGTTTGGGTGCTTTGTGTATGCTTTTTGATGGTCAGTTTAGCCCCATAATCTATAAATAGAATTTATCTTAGAGGAAACTCTAAATAATGATAAATAGTTGCTGGAACTGCTATGAAAGCAACTTGTATAAAATTTTGGCAGAAATTTTATACAAAACCTCCAAAAATAGGTGTTTTTGGTTGTAATCTCTAAATTTTTTAATACTTTTACAAATGAAAAAGTTAAATGTAACGCAAATGGAAAATTTGCAAGGTGGATTGTTTACTACTCAAAGTCTAGTGTGCAATGGTCTTGGTTTTGTGTATGGAATTGCTAATCCATTCTTAGGGCTTGGTGTAGGTCTTGCTTGTGATTATTTTTGGGACTATCTACACTAGGATGGTTAAGGGTTGTCTAAAAAGTTATTTTAGATAACTTTGTTTAATCACACTCAAAAAAAAATGAGTTTTCTGCAAAATACGTCATAACTTTAAGTTTTGATAAATTTGAAAACTCATTTTTTATTGAGGATATCCACAAATTTGGTAACTGTTTAGATACTTAAAAGTATTTTAAGCATCTAAACAGTTACCAAATTTGTCAATATATTCTTTAAAAATAAAAAAATATGCATATATTACTACATCATTTCAAGTTTTCCTTTCGTTTTGTAACAAAATTAAAATTGATAATATTTTATTTTTCATCTGTTATTATGGTTTATTTTTGTTTAAAAATAAACTCCTCAATAGGTGTAATAACTTCTTTTTTATATTTACTAAGTTTTCTTGATTTTGAAAAAACTTATAAACCTGTTTATATAGATTATGAGTGCTTTTTATTTATTCCTAAATCATTTTTATATAAATTTTCTTATTTATTTTTAATGGAATTAGTAGGTTTGAAAGGTCTAATCACCCTAATTTACTTGATTTTAGCATTATGTTATTACGAAACTCATTTGTTTGGTATTTTAATTTTAATTTATTTGAGTAGACAATGTGTTTTAGTACATTTGTCTTATTATTCTGCTAGATATACTGCTTTTAAATACATTTTCCGTGTTTTTATTTCTCTTACATCTGTTGTACCATTGTTATTATTTTCAAATATCCCAGCAAGTTTAGGTTTTGCAAATGCTAGTAATTTGAGCAACATACTTTCAATAGATAATATTATAGCTAAAAATTCTATTTCTATTATTCAATATTTAGCTTTTATATTTCCTATAAGTTTGGTTTTATCATATAAATTACTACAAATTCAAATTTATCATAAACCATTTACATTAATAAACTTTGAAAAATAAAAAGAGTATTTTACTTTTAAATAAGGTTTTTTCGTCTATAAATAGTAATTTAAACATCATTTAGCTTTAAATATATGATAAGAAGCAAACCATTTATCAATTACAAAGATTTTCATAAAACGTATATGCAATGGTAAATTTGTTTAAGCATTCTCTCAAAATAAGTATTAGAGAAGGTTATTTTATAAAATATTCTTTTGTAGTGTTTGGTTTTCTTGGTTATATGAATGGTATTAGCTTTTTTTCTGTGGCTGTTTTTGCTTTCTTTTACAAAGATTTCCTAACGCCACTTTTTAAAGATGATAACACATTTATACGCTTACGCATCACAAATACAGATATTTCTAAGATTTTGCTTGCTAATAATCTTGTTTTTGTACTTTTACTTAATTTTTGGGATATTTTGGCTAAAATAATGGCAAGTATATTGTATTTAGTGCTTTGGAATGAAGAAAAACTACTAAGTATCTGGCAATTAAAAAATGTTTTTTCTTTTAATTTAATGGTATTTTTATTGATTTTAATAGGGAATATTTTAGCATTATCTGACATTATTACAGCAAAAATAGGCTCAAATTTAATTCAAATGGCTGTATTTTTTGTAGTGTTTTTTATTTCGTTTACTGGGATTATTTTCATACAAAATACTTGGATTATTACCGTTTTGCTTGCTATTACGCTGATTATTTGGTACATTCATTCTCAAAAATACACAACTATCCCATATTTTACCCATTATTTAGATAATTGAAACCCAAATTTTAAACCAAATGATTGAAATTAGAGATATTCATAAATATTATACAAAAAATAAAAATATTCTTTCTGGCGTAAACCTAACCATTCAAAAAGGTACTATTCAGGCACTTTTGGGCGCAAACGGTGCAGGAAAAAGTACACTTATCAATATAATTTCTTGTCTTATTAAGTGGCAACAAGGGCAGATTTTAATTGATAATCAAGTTATTAGCTTAGATGACTACGAATACCGCAATAAAGTAGGTTATGTTTTTGAAAATCCACTTTATATAGAAAAATTTTCTGCAAAAGAATATCTTAATTTTGTAGCTGATATGTATCAAATCAATAAAAATGACCGTTTGCAACGAGTAAAAGAGCTTTTAGAGTTTTTTGAGCTTCCAGAAGATAAAAAATATATTGAAGATTATTCTAAGGGAATGAAAGCTAAAGTTTCACTTGCGGCGGCACTTATACACAAACCTAGTTATTTGATTTTAGACGAACCTTTTGATGGGGTAGATTTTATTTCAGTACAGAAAATTTGCAAATTATTTCGTCAAATGGCAAAAAATGGTGTTACATTTTTGGTTGCATCACACCAATATGACGTTATTGCAGAACTTGGAGATAGTTTTGCCTTGCTCAAACAAGGAGAAATTAAGTTTAATTTGTCTATGAATGCACTTTTAGAACAAGCAAAAGCAAGCGGATTTATAGAAAATAATAGTATTAAAACCTATTTAGAAAGTCTTATGACAACAGACACGCCACAAAGTACGCCTTCTTTTTTGTCATAAATCATTATTTCTGTTTCTCCAAAAGTTCGTTTATTCTAGCTTTGAGTAGTGAAATAATATCATCTTTGGCTTCAATAATACGTTCTTTATCTTGTAGTTTTTGTTCGTATATATCTTTAAAATGGTCTTTTAGTTCATTTATAATAATACCAATATTACTGCCTGAATTATCACCTTCAATGTTTACATATACGCCTTTACTAGTAAAATCTTTGATTTCTTCAGGTGTAACGCCCAAGCTATCCGCTAGTTTTTGCATTTTGGTTTCTGTGAGTTTTGTGTGTCCGTTTTCTATTTTGCTTAGTGCGCCTTGACTCATTCCTAAGTCAATAGCTATATTTTTTTGTAGTATCTTTTTTTCTTTGCGCAGTTCTTGTATTTTCTTATTGTCATTCATAGTGTTTAATTTTAAGATTTTTTGAGGTGTAATCATTTTATCCAAAAGTATAACCTATTTTTCACAAATACAACAAGTATTTTAATTATTTTTCAAATAAAAATTTTATGCTCAAATATATCCGTATTTTGGTTTTGGTGGTTATTTTGTCTGTGGTGAGTTATTTGGTTTTCCGCATCACGCAAACCACACAGAAAAAAGCCATTATCTCCCAAACTATCCAAAAACTACCAACTTTTTCTTTTAAGGATTTAAACGACAAAGATTTTACAGAAAAAGACCTTTCTAACGCATATACAAGTATTTTGGTTATTTATTTCAATACCACCTGCGACCCTTGCCAATACGAAGCCCAAGAAATCTACAAAAACAAAGAAAAATTCTCAAAAACACAAATATTATTCGTTTCTGATGAGCCTACAAAGGATTTACAGGCTTTTCAAGACAAATATAAACTAACAGAACTCCCCAATTTGAGCGTTTTAGAAGACAAAAATAAGGTTTTTGGCAAATCCTTTGGCATTACGAGTATTCCTAGTATTTTCGTCTATGATGGTGATAAAAACCTCAAAAAACATCTCCAAGGTGGCGTTAAGATAGAATTGATGCTAAAAATATTAGAATAAATCAAAAAAATACTGTCGCTTGGCTCTTGCCAAGTGACGAATATTTTTGAGGCATCTTGCCTCAACAGCAATAAACATAAATCTTTATATTTGATAAAATATTGGTATTTTTAGATGTAAATCATTGAATATAAAATCATTAATAAACTGATTTAGGCAAGATGCCTAATTGATAGTCGTCACTTGGCAAGAGCCAAGCGACAGATAAAAACCCCTAAAAATGACTATTTCCCAAATAAAAAAAACGCTAGTCTTGCAACAAGACCAGTCAGATTGTGGTGTGGCGTGTTTACTTTCCCTTGTGCGTTATTATGGTGGTGATTTTTCATTGGAAAAACTACGAGAACTAAGCGGTACGACCACACAAGGTACACGCTTATCTGGGCTATATGAGTGTGCCAACAAAATTGGTTTTGACGCAGACGGTTGCGAGGCAGACATAAACGCCCTTTCAGAGCATCTCACGCAAAATGAACCTGTTATTTTGCATCTTACACTAGAAAATAACTTACAACATTACGTAGTTTGTTATGAACAAAACGCCAAGAAAGAATTTGTTTGCTCCGACCCTGCAAAAGGGCTAATAACCTACACTACAGCGGAATTAGAGAAGATTTGGTTATCCAAATCTTGCCTTACGCTCAAACCAAATGCCGACTTTAAAACGGTCAAAAACATCAATAAAAACAAAATAACGTGGATAAAAACGCTTTTGCAAGAAGATTTTAATATTTTGTTGATTTCAATGGTTTTGGGCGTTATTTTATCAGTTTTGGGTATTGCTATGTCGGTTTTTTCTCAAAAATTGATAGACGAAATTTTACCAAAAAACAACACACAAAAGCTATTTTTAGGTATTTTCTTAATGGCGTTTTTGTTGCTTATACGTGTGGGCGTGGGCGCATTGAGGCAGTTTTTTCTCAACAAACAGGCACAAGATTTTAATAATAGGGTGATTGGGGAATTTTATGGAAAATTGCTTTATTTGCCTAAATTATTTTTTGATACTCGCAAAATTGGTGAACTTACGGCACGCCTTAATGATACTACACGCCTGCAACGTGTGATTAGCCAACTGGTAGGAAGTTTTGCCATTGATTTGCTTATGGTGGTGGTTTCTATGGTGTTTTTGCTCAATTATTCGTGGCAAATTGGGTTATTAGTTTTGGGAAGTTTACCGTTTATTTTTCTTATTATTTTTAGGTTTAATAAAAAGATTATCACGACTCAAAAAGAGGCAATGTCTGCGTATGCGCAAACTGAAAGCCATTTTATCAATACAATGCAAGGAATAACAGACATTAAAAGTTACAATAAACAAGGTTTTTTCCAAAATTTAAACGCTACTATTTATGGAAATCTACAAGAAAAAATATTTTCACTAGGACAACTAAATACACGTTTGAGCGTGGTTTCTGGCGTTGTGAGTGTGCTTTTTTTGGTGGCGGTTTTGTCGTTTGCTTCGTGGTTGGTGCTACAAAAAACTATCAAAATAGGCGAAATGATGGCTATTTTGAGTATTGCAGGCGGTATTTTGCCTTCTATGGTAAATATTGCACTGATTATTATTCCTATCAATGAAGCAAAAATTGCTTTTGAAAGAATGTTAGATTTTACGGATATTCCACCAGAAAATTCATCAAATGTCTTTCAAGTCTCCCCAGCAGGGGGAGATTTAGAGGGGGTTGTTTTTGAAAGCCTAACTTTACAAAATATTTCCTTTGGTTTTGCAGGAAGCAAACAATTACTAAAAAACATCAATTTTTCTGTTGAAAAAGGCAAGTGGGTTGCGCTCATAGGTGAGAGTGGTAGCGGAAAATCTACATTTATGCAGATTTTGGCTGGTTTTTATCCTCCAAATACAGGAGAATTTTTGATAAAAACTAACAATAATAATCCCCAAACTTTACAAGAATTTGGCTTGCAAAATTGGCGTAATTGTGTGGCGTATGTGCCACAAGATATTCATATTTTCAATGGCACAGTTTGGGAAAATATAGCCTTAGGAAATTCCAATGAATATTTTAGCAAAGATGTAAAGAATTTGGACAATATCCAAAATCAAATCCAGAATATTATTCAATTTTGTCAAAAATATGGTTTTTCTCATTATTTTGAGGGTTTTCCGCAAGGATATTTTACCATTATTGGAGAAAATGGCATCAATCTTTCTGGTGGTCAGAAACAACTGCTAGCATTTGCACGAGCCTTATACAAAAAGCCTCAAATCTTGCTTTTAGATGAGATAACGGCTGCAATGGACATCAAAACAGAAACTTTTGTCATTGATTTACTGCAAAATCTCAAAGAAAATCTTGCTATTATTTGGATAACACACAAATATCAATCTTTGGAGAATGTGGATAGCGTTTATCAAGTAGAAAACGACAAAATGGAATTAGTTTAGCTAAATATTTTTTGTATTAAATTCATAATTCACAATTAAAAATTTACAATTACTTAGATTTTTCGTTAAATTTGTATTTTACATCAAAAATATTCAATGAATTTCGTTTATCCTTCGTTTTTGTGGGCTTTGCTGGTGCTTGCCATTCCTATTATTGTACATTTTTTCAATTTTAGAAGGCTCAAAAAAGTCTATTTTACTAATGTCCGCTTTTTGCAAGTGGTCAAAACTGAAACTAATTCTTTCAAAAAAGTAAAAGAATTACTCATTTTACTTTCTAGATTGGCGTTTTTGGCGGCTCTCGTGTTGGCATTTGCACAACCGTTTTTCCCTAGTGAAAACCGTAAGTCTGTTTATAATACTAAAAGTGTGATTAGTATGTACTTAGATAACTCTTACAGTATGCAAGGAGAAATAGGTAACAAAAAACATCTGGATATTGGCAAAGAAAATATCACAGATTTATTGCGTATCTTTCCACAATCTGCTAATTTTCAGTTGCTTACAAATGATTTTAGAGCAAAAGAACAATTTGTAACTAATGCTAGAAAAATGGAAGATATGTTGGCAGAAACAAAGTTTTCTTCCAAATCTCGTGATTTCCAAGCTATCAATAACAGGCAAATAAGTTTTCTTTCACGTCTTGCTCCTAATGAAACAGACCAAAAAAATCAAATTTTTTGGTTTTCAGATTTTCAGAAAAGTACCGCAGGAAATCTCCAGAAACTTAATCTAGACACTACAAACCGCTATTATCTTGTTCCTATCAAATCAGAAAAGTCTTTTAATGTGGCTATTGATTCTGTTTGGCTCAATAATCCATTTGTTAAAGAATTGGAAAACAGCACTTTAAATTTTACTATTCACAATTATTCTGACGAAAATATTGATAATAAGGTAATTAAACTTTTTATTGATGAGTTACAAATTTCTACTGCAAGCGTGTCTGTACCTGCGCAAAGCAAAATAAATGCCTCTTTTAACTTTGTGGCACAAGGAAAAGGCACGAAAAAAGGGCGTGTAAGTTTTGATGATTTTCCTATTGTTTTTGATAATGATTACTTTTTTACGGTGCAAATTGCGCCCATTATCAACATTTTGAGTATCTCACAAAGCGCAGGCGGTACATATATACGCCAAGTGTATGCTGGAGAAAACGCCTTCCGTACCTTTAATTTTGATGCTAATAATTTGGATATTAAGGAGTTGGAGAATGCTGATTTGGTTGTTTTGAGCGGACTTACAAGCATTAGCGGAGATATTAGCAAAAAAGTACAAGATTTTGTGCGTTCTGGTGGTAGTGTGGCGGTTTTTCCTTCTTCTACACCTGAAAAAGAGAGTTATAGCGAGTTTTTGAAGGAGTTGGGCATACGCAACATTCAGACTATTAGCAAAACGGATTCTTTGGGTAAAAACGTCAATAAAGTGCTTTTACCGCCTGATATGGGGCAACCATTTTTCAGGGACGTTTTTGAGCAATCTACCAAAAATATTAGTATGCCGTATGCTAATGCAGTTATTTCGTGGGTGAGCAATGGCGCAACTTTGCTTAGTTTTAAAAATAGTCGTCCTTTTCTCACGCAGGCAAATGCAGGGCGTGGAAAGGCTTATTTATTTGCCTCGCCACTTGAACAACCGTTTTCTGACTTGGCAAAAAATGCTATTTTCGTGCCTATTATGTATAAAATTGCCTCTCAAAGCAAAAAAGGCAATAATTCTCTTTCTTATAATTTCAAAGAGAAAAGTATTCGTCTAAAAATAGTTGCTCCAAAGACTAAAAACCCTGTTTTTAAGCTCGTAAAACCCAATCAAGAATTGATACCAAGTCAAAGACTTTTAGGAGATGAGCTTTTTTTGGATTTGCCAGAACAAACGTTGGAAGCAGGCTATTATGATGTGGTTTTAGATGGAAAAGTAATAACAAGTGTGGCGTTTAATTATGGTAAAGAAGAGTCAGAAATGGGTTTTTATTCTACAGAAGAGCTTAAAAACATCTTTTCTAAGCAAAAAAACGTACAAATTTATGAAAGTGCCAGCAAAGAGTTTGTAAAGGATTTTAAGGATAAAAACATTGGTGTTTCGTTGTGGAAATATTTTGTTGTTTTGGCACTAATTTTCATTTTGGCAGAGATATTGCTTATAAGATTTTTGAAGTGATAATACTATGACCATATTTTATTGTATATTATGCAAAAAACAAAAAACAAAAATTATTTTAATTTATTCATTTTCTTATTTTTTGGCAATATTTTTCTTGCAAATATTGCCAAAGCGCAAGAAATAGTAGCTGGTAAAGACTCTTTTCCCAATCTTTTGCAAGATACAGGACTTCAGGGCGAGATAGATGACGCTATCAATAATATGTATAATTATAACTTTGCGGCAGCGGAAACAGAGTTTGCTTGGATGCGCCACCGCTATCCTGGACACGCTTTGCCTTATTTTGAGATTGCATTGAGTTATTGGTGGCGTATTGCGCCCAATCCACAGAATGAAGAATATGATAAAATATTTTTGGCTTATTTGGATACTACTATTCAAAAATCTTATACAGCACTCAAAAAGTACCCCAATAATGCAGAAGCAGCTTTTTTCTTAGCTGGTGCGTATGGTTTTAAGGGACGTTTGTATGCGGAGCGCAAAGCGTGGACAAAATCCGCTTTGGCAGGCAAAAATGCCCTCAAATATCTGCGTAGAAGTAAAAATGATTTGGCACTTAGCCCAGAATTTCTTTTTGGAGAAGGACTTTACAACTATTATTCTGTTTGGATTCCTGCAAATTATCCCTCTTTGAAGCTTATTACAATGTTTTTTAGTAAAGGAGATAAAAAATTAGGTTTGGAACAACTCACAGAAGTTTCCAAAAATGCCTTTTATACACGTACAGAGGCACTTTATTTTCTGATGCGGATTTATGCCAATGAAGAGAAAACGCCTGCACTTTCCTACAAAATTGCAGACCAACTCCATAAACAATATCCTAATAATCCGTATTTTCATAGGTATTATGCAATGGGGCAGTTTTTGCAAAATAACACCCTTGAAAGTGTGCGTAGTTCTACTGATTTGTTGGCAAAAGTGGAAGCTAAAGTATTTGGTTTTGAAGAGATTAGCGGAAGATATGCAAGTTATTTTTTAGGTTATGCTAATCTTTCTACCAATCAGGCAGAAGCAGAAAGATATTTTAAGAAAACAGTTGATTTTGCAGAAAAAATCAAAGAATTAGACTCTGGTTATTATCAGTCTGCATTGCAATATCTTGCTGATTTTGCCAAAAAACGCAAAGATTTTAGCACTGCAAAAATTTATATGGATAAAATAGCCAAAAATAATAGTAAGAAAAAAGAACGCAAAAAAGCACGAAAAGAAGCCAAAAATCTTGGGAAAATGAAAGATGAAGATTGAGGTTTTTTCTACCACATAGGCACATAGAAAATATAGAAATACAAAACTAAACTACAAAATTATGGGAGTGGATATTCACATTTGGACAAATAACGCAGAGAAAATATTAATATTAGAGGATAATGCCCCAGAAAACCGCCTTAGTAGAACTTTTTTAGGCTTAGTAGGAAATGGAGATTTACAAGATATTGCTAATAGGGCTTCTGTTAATATAGCTGCTATTAATGACATGGCTGGGTATGATGAAGATATGGATGAGTTGGAAGCATATGGTGATGATATGTCAGAAGCAGAAAAAAAGGTAAAAATGAAAGAAATCAAAGAAAGGAACGAAAGATGCAACAACAATATTGATAGAGTGATTAAAACGGTTGATACGCTTATAAATGCTGCCGCAAAGCTAAAAAATCTTGCTGATGTTATTCACACATACAAAGACAGAGATTACAGAAAAGATGTAAATCAGTTTTATAAAGAAGCTGATGAGTTTTATTTTTCTGATTTTCACCTTGACAAAGATAACCGTGATTTTGGTTATAATTTTGGCTTTGATTTGCGCATATTCCAGCGTTTTGTTGCCTATGCAAAAGAAAAAGGCGCAACAATGGTATATTTTATTTATATGTAATTTCTTAGATTTTCTATCTAGATAACAGGTACGAAGCAAAACACAAAAACCATAAAACAAACAAATCCTACAAAAGCAGCAAACAAGGTACTAAAAAAATTAACGCTGTGGTTATTGAGAAAACCCTTTTTTTGGAGAGATGCCCCCAAAACTGAATCCATTAAATTGCCTGCAAAACCTGAAAAAAAGATACCAAAACCAATATAATAAATATCATTTTTAGCTAAATAAGGTTCAAAATTAGGCAAAACAATCATTGAGTAAATAGCCATAAAAAGTGCGCCCAACACACCAAAAAGCGTTCCTTCCAAAGAAATTGCGCCATCATTTCCACGTTTGTCTGCTTTGAAAGTGAGGATATTAAAATATCTTTTTCCAAAAACATTACCAAGTTCTGATGAAAAAGTATCACTCAAAGCGCAACACATACTCGCACACATAAGGACTTGACAAATAAACGCAAACTCTGGAAAAATCCACGCACATAAACCCAAAAAACCTGCCACACCTGCATTAGAAAGAGCGTGTACATAAGAGCGTTTTCCTTTGTTTTCTTGCTCCAAACCTAGTTTTTGCTTTTCAGTTTTTTTGTAATAAGAAACCAAAGAACCAAGCACAAAGAAAATAAAAATCAGCCCAATTCCTGCAAAATTAAAGCCTAAAAACATCAGTAAAGTCAGCAAACCGCCCACTATTGCACCCAAAACGTCAATTTTTTTGGTCAAAATGCTACCAATAGTCAGCAAAATGACACACAAAAATCCCTCAATAAAATTAGTAGGAAGCATTATAAGTTTTGAGTTATAAGTTATGAGTTGCGAGTTTTTAAAGTTTAAATAATGCAAAAAGGATAACACAAACAATGTATTTTGTATTATCCTAAAATCTCTAGCAACTGCTAGTAATCCTAAAAATCCTAGTCTATTTTTTGCTTGATTTCCCCCAGCCATTTTCTCCCAAAAGTGGCACAAAACTACAATCTTCTAGTTGCTCTCTCACAAATTCGTTTGTATCTACACGAGTAAAACGGTTGATTTTTTGTTTTTTTGCCGTTCCAATAGGAATAATTATACTCCCACCTTTAAGCACTTGCATCAAATAAGGTTCTGGCATTTCTGGTGCGCCTGCCGTTACCAAAATGCCATCAAAAGGAGCAAAATCAGGCAATCCTTGCGTGCCATCAGCCAAAAATAATTTTATATTTTTCTGAAAAAAAGAAACTCCTTGATGCAATTTATCATCTAAAACTTTAAGCATATTTTTTGCGCTTTCGTGCAAAACTGGGTCAATCTCAATAGAATAGACCTCTGCACCCATATAAGCAAGCACCGCTGCTTGATACGCAGAACCAGTGCCTATTTCTAGTATTTTTTGTTTAGGTTTTACGTTAAGTAGTTGTGTTTGTAAGGCAACCATATAAGGCTGTGAAATAGTCTGTTCTTGCCCAATATCAAAAGCCTTGTCTTGGTAGGCGTGTTCTGTGAAGGCATTATCCAAAAACCAATGACGAGGAATAAAACTAATAGCACCAAGTATTTTCTCATCTGTAATGCCTCTATCTCTCAACTGAAATATAAGCTGAATGCGCAGTCCCTTGTGTTTGTAAGTATCTTCGTAAGTTTTTGTATTGGTAATAATCATAAAATCTGATGAAATATTTTGAGTGCCTACTTTCAGCAAAAGTAAGAAAAATAATCAGTTTTATGAAAAAATAATTTATATACAATTAAATAATTAAAAATTCGTGATTTGTAAGGGATACAAACCACGAACTTTTTATTCTGCTAAAATATTTTCAATAATCACTTTGGTAGGATTTTCATTGATAGTGTCTGACTCCACAAGCCCATCACGCAGACGCACAATGCGGTGAGCGTGCTTGGCTATGTCTTCTTCGTGAGTAACCATAATAATTGTATTACCTTTTTTATGCAATTTATCAAACAAATCCATAATTTCATAAGAAGTTTTGGTGTCCAAATTTCCTGTTGGCTCATCAGCTAAAATAATACTAGGATTGTTCACCAAAGCACGTGCAATAGCCACACGCTGGCGTTGCCCACCTGAAAGTTCATTAGGTTTGTGGTTTGCTCTATTATCCAAACCAACACTACGCAAGGCTTCCATTGCCATTTCATCACGTTTGGATTTACCAAAACCTGCATAAACAAGCGGTAGAGCCACATTATCCAAAGAAGTAGAACGGGGAAGCAAGTTAAAAGTTTGAAAAACAAAACCAATTTCTTTATTTCTGATTTCTGCTAGTGCATTTTCTTCCAAATCACTAACATTTTGATTATTAAGAATATACGTGCCAGAAGTTGGTGTATCCAAACAACCTACAATGTTCATAAGCGTAGATTTTCCAGACCCAGACGGACCCATAAAAGCAACATATTCTCCTTTATTTATACTGATACTCACGCTTTTAAGTGCTTCTATCACCTCGCTACCCATTATGTAGGTGCGGTTGATATTTTCCGTTTTCATTATAATTTGCTCTGCCATTTTTTTTAGTGTGTAGTGAGTAGTAAAATAGTGTGTAGTGTTGATAAACGTAGTATAATGTATTTCACTACACACTCAACACTAAAAACTAAACACTCTCTGTAAAGAATCTCTTTTTAGTTTATATTTTTTGATAAATATATCTAAATCAGCAGGTTTCATTAAGTCTTGAAGGTCGTTTGCGGCGGTATCTGCAAAACTAATAAGTTTATATTCAATGGCTTGTAATGCGTAAGCCTGTAATATTTTAACTGATTTTTCATTAAAACGAAAAGCACTCAATAAAATTGTATAAGCAACATCAGTTTTTTTCATTTTTTG
>JAYVHJ010000517.1:0-6208 GCA_043771315.1 Raineyaceae bacterium | reverse complement strand
GCAGCCGCAGCTGAAAAAGCTAAAAAAGAAGCAGAAGAAGCAGCTAAAAAACTTGCAGCAGGTACAGCACCAGCAACAACGCCAGCCATAGTAGCAAGTACGCCTACCACAATGGTAGTGGCGAAATAGTCAATAATTTAACTTTTTCCAAAAGTTTTTAACTTTTGGAAAAAGTTGATACAACGCAAATCAAACGCAAAAATGGAAACTCTCAATAATCTTCTTGGCAAAGACGGTATCAAGACCGACAACAAAGTACGTGTAATCATTGAAGATGAAACCTATTACAAACTAGGTGCAACACTAGGACTTATCCTTATTTTAGGTTTTGTGATGTTTTTCAGCTCAAAAGCAATTTTTCAAAACTAAAATAACACAAAATTATGGGCGCATTACACGCATCAGCAAGGACTTTGGGGGTTTCATCTATCAACATTGTAAAAGCAGGGTTTTTATATGGCAGCATTTTTAACACTGGGGCAGAGGTTATCACAGTTACCTGGATAAGTCAGTCGCCTGATAATGATTTGAATGATGACGTTTTGACAATTCCGCAAGGTGCAGTATTTAATTTTGAGCTTGTGGCAGGTCGTTATTATCCCGAAATGACTATTTTATGTATAGATACAGCAGAAACAGCATTTTTTTATTAAGAAACACGAAAAATTAAAATGGAAAAATTAGAGAAAAACTTGCAGATAGCTTATTTGATTTTGGGTATTTTGTCGTTTGCACTACTTATTTACCTCAATTTCCGTAGAACGCAAATTTTAGAGGAAGAAGAAAAACGCAAAAAAACTATCATTATTACTTAATACAATTATGGGATTTAACGGCAAAAGTGGGTTTGGTAGTGTTTTAGGCAGTGGCGGAGGTGGTGTAGAAGTACCTTTATACATTGAAACAAATTTAGTTTTTGATTTTGATTTTGAGCAAACCGAAAAACAATCTTTGAGGATCGGGATTTACCTTGAAAATTATGTAGATAGAGGTATTTCTATGTCGCAAGGCACGGCAGCATTCCAACCCATAATGGACACGTTGGGATTAGCATTTGACGGTTTCAATGATTTTATGACTTTGGGCGCAACTGGTGGACAAGAAATTTGGGTAGTTTGTAATAATATTGACGGCGCAGTTTTTAATGATGCAGACGGACTTTTTTCCACGCCTATTACGAGTGATGATTATATCTATGCAGAGCGGTTTACCACACTTTTTAGACTTCCGTTCCCAAGTATGAAAATAAACAATGTGTATAGTTTTAATTTTGGCGTATTGAATGACTTTAAGACTGTTTCACAAGAAATGGCAGCTGGTGGCAGCCCGTTAGAAATAGGCAATGCAGCACGTGTTTATTACTGGAATGGATATATTAAGCGTATTCTAATTTATGATGCAATAAAGACTCCGCAGGAAAAACAAAAAATTCAGTCTTATTTAAGATATAAATATTCCTTATAATTATGGTTACTTATTTGATTTTTATTTCCGAAAAAGCAGCGACACACGCACAGGCAACCATTAGTAGGAATATGAACTTGCCCACAAAATATACACTTTCTTTTGCAGATGTACAAAAAGCGTATGATAAGGATATTTGGTATTTCCCAGCACCAGAAATACGCTATTTAGTCAATGTAAGACGTAATTATACGTTTTTAAGCAATATTCAATCATTGCTCCCACCCAAAGAAGAGCAAGAAAAAGAACTACAAAAAAAATTAGAAGAAATCAAACAACAAGCAAAATGAGCATTGAAACCATAGTAACAGGCGCAATAGGGCTGATAATTACCATTGTGGTGGGTATCATAGGGGCGTATGTAAAAAGTCTAATAAAGAAAATTGAAGACTTGGAAGAAAACGAAAAGAAACAAGAGGCAAGTATTCTTATTCTAAAAAATAACCAGGAAAGAGGACTCGCAAAACTTGATAAATTGGAACTTACGACCAATAGCGACAGGAAGGAATTATCCGAAAAAATGCAAAGCCTTTCAGATGCTATTCTTACGCTTACCAGCACAATAAAACACTTGGAAGAAAAAATTAACGACTTAAAAATTATAACCCACAACAATAATGGAAATTCTTAATTTCATTACGCAATATCTTCATATTGATAATATTGTAAAAAGTTGGAAAACCACACTTATAGGGCTGATGCTTATTGCAGGCGGTTTTGTGTCAAAATTTGTACCTATTGCAGGACAAGTTACCAGTTGGAATGAAGCCGTTTTAGCGGTGGTTTTTGGCGTGCTTTTGTGCTTTTCAGGTAGCCCCCAAACCCCCAAAGGGGGATTAAATACAATAACAACAGAATAAAATGGAACAAACAACCACAACCAGCATTAAAATACATTGGAGTTTTTGCGTTTTTGTTGCCGTGATTAGTTTCTTATTCTACTACGGTTGTACGCAAAATGCACCACAAACAACGGATAACAAGTATTTCATCAAAAAAATAGACAGTTTAGAGAACTGCATACAACATTATGAGAAACGAGCAGAAAAAGAGCGACTGTACAGAAACGAATTGCACCAAAAGAAGGACAGTTTGGAGAATATTCTTGTGCTTTATGGTCTTGTTTTGCCTAGTATTGAAGAACTTAAACGCACAAGAGATAGGCAAAAACCCTAAAAAACAACCTATAAGTTTATTTTTGAAGGATAACCTTCTTTGTATGGACACACTCACATACACACGCATACGCACCGAAATAGGCGTTTTAAGACAAATCAAGCGCATTGATAGCAGTCTTATAACTTCTTTTGAGAGAGAAATAACGCTAAAAGATAGTATTATTTCAACACAAAAATTAGAAATAGTCGCCTATCAAAAAGAAACCAAAATACTACAAAAAAGCATCTCAAAACAACGTAAACGCAGTTTTTGGCAGAAGGTCGCCATACCAGGTACTTTCATTTTAGGACTGATTTTAGGCAAAATTTAATCTAATAATATGCTTGATTTAACTAAAAATGAAAATACTGTTGATGTGGCTAGTTTTGAGTATTGGCTTGAAAATTATTTAGAACCAGAGAAAACAATGAATATCTTACAATTACAAAAATTCATCAACCTTGCAGGTTATAATGTCCTTATTGAGGACGGAGTTTTTGGCAACAAAACCGCAGCTGCAAAGCTCCAAACAGAAAAAAATATTAGCGCAGATTTGCGTACAAAGTACGGAATTACTTATTATACAGGCTTTTATGCTTATAGAAGCAAAGAAGAATTTGATAATCTTGCTACTGATTTTCTGTTGTTTTTCAAAAACGGCATCATTACAGAGTGTGTGCCTTGTAGCACACGAGCTGGAGATTTTTATTGGCAAAATCCTATTACTTATGGCGGCATCACAGGCACAGCCGTACTTGCAGAGGGATATTACCCAAAAACCTACTTAGGTAGTTGGCAGACACGTTTGGGGTGGCGTTCTTTTGAGTGTTTGCAAGTCAAGCCTATTAAAATATACAGAGATGGAAACCGTGACCGTATTATTGACCGCACTACATTAGTAGTTGGAGGCACGGATATAGGCATCAATATACATTCTGCTTGGTGGGGAAACGTAATAAATAGGTGGTCAGCGGGTTGTATTGTTGTACCTCGTGAGCATTGGGATACTTTCGCAAGTGAAAACCTACAAGAAGGAATTAGCTATGATTTGGTTTTAGTTTAGAATGTTGAAAAATGGTTAAAATAGTTAGAGCAGAAAACACGCTAAAATTTAGCGTGTTTTTTTTATTTCTTACATACTAAAAAACTGTGGTCACCTACTTTGGTGAACGCAAAAGCTCGTTATCCAGGAACGATAAAAGTAGCTTTATTTCACGTATAAGCAATATGATAAAAAACTATTAAAGTGTAAAACTACATAAAATAGCTATTTTCTTACATTACGTTTTTTTGTGTATTGGTGAAAATCCGCACCAGTATAGTTTCCTTGCGGAAGTACAGCGCAATCACTAGAATAAGGCGTTTGATATGCAGGTGTATATGAATGAATATTTGTACTCCAATAAGATGTTTTGGTTGAAGATGTTTTTTCAGGCATTTTTTGTGATGCTTATATGATTAACAGCACGCAGTTATACAAGTACAAATATACGAAAATCTTAATAAAAACCAAAAAGCACACTATTTTTAGTGTGCTTTTTGGGGTGGTTATTCTTCTTTATAAAAAATTTGCTCAACGCCATTTTTATCCGTGCTAACCAATTCTTTCATTTTTTTACCTTTAAAAGTGAATAAATACCGTGTTCCGTCTGGAAACTCAAAGACCCGCTGCGCCTCATTGATGTATTGTACTTCCCTTAAAAGAATATATTTTTGTCCTTTTGAAGACCAATAATATATATATTCTGGCGTATTATTCACGTACAGATGTTCAACTGTGGGCGTGCTTGCCTGTGGTGCATAGGAGTACGAAATGTACTTTAATTGGTAAGAAAATTTATCTTGCGCTTTTGCTGAAAAAATTGCAAAGTACAAAAATAGAGCTATGATAAATCTGTTTTTCATTTTTTTAGTTTTTGGTTAAATTATAAAAACCAAATATACAAACTTCTCACTATAAAGCAAGAAGTTTGAAAAATTTATTTTTTGAGGTTTCTTTTTTGTTCTTTTATTCTTATTGTCGTTGCTTTGAGGGTATCATTTAGTATTTCCGCATAGTGTTTACGTGTCATTCTTATATCCTTGTGTCCAAGCATTTTAGCAACTTCTTCTATTGGATAGCCGTCATTTATCCAAACCATACCAGCCGTTTTGCGCCCACTCCTATTTTGGATAGTGTCGTTAATTTTGACTATTTTAGCTATTGTCTTGATTTTTTCGTTGTGCGTGGGTGATGCGCCCAATGGTAGCTCCCAGTTATATTTTTCTAAAATAGCTTTTGCTTCATCAAAAAATGGCACAACTTGCAATATTCCCGTTTTTTGGCGTGGTTTTATGAGCCATTCCGTTCCGTCCTCTTCTATTTTGAGATGTTTTGAAGATAATTGTTCCAAATCACACCACAAAAACCCTGTAAAAGCCGTAAACACAAACACATCACGAATTTTGTCAAGTTCTAAATCATCAGAAAAATCATACTCCACAAGGGCTTTGAGTTCATTCCAACGTAAGTAGGGCGTGTCGTCTGCATCATCTTTGAGTGGCTTATTTCCGTAATAGGCACTTTTGGTAAGTTTGTAGCGCAAGGCGTAAGAATGCCCCTCTTTCACCAGACTACCATACTTATTGACATAAGTATTTTTATTGATTTTGGGTTGTTTTTGGTTGGTGAAATTTGCTGTTTTGAAATGTTCTATCATTTTATCTGCAATCTCAACATCATAATCTTCATAAGATAGGTCTTTTTTTCCAATGCTTTCAAAATAGTCGCCTATGTTTTTGGCACGAAATAGCGCAATATCTTCGTTTTTCTTTTTGAAAATACCAGAAAACGCCTTTTTGCTGATAAGCTCCAAAAGAATTGACACAATACTTCGTTCTTTGATTGGCGCAGGATTAAGCAACTCATTCAAATCAACCTTTTCAATCATTACTTTTGCCACAAGTGCCGCAGTAAGCAGTTGTGGTGCTTCTTTTTTGAGATGCTCGTAAATCTCCTGAATAGTAGATTTGATTTCATTGATATTTTTGTTGATACTTTGGGCATTTGCACCTTTGACTTTGGTTTTTTGCCAGTTGGCTAGTAAGCAGGTTTCGTGGGTGCTGATGTCTGCCGTTTTGCCTTTGATAGCAATACGCACATAAATAGTCCAAAGTTTACTTTTTTCTTTGTCCTTAGACTTTGATGATTTGATTTTGAAAGATACCCCCATTTTTGCAGTTCTTGTTTTAAGAAAATTTTTTTAGCATTGGAAATTTGGTTTAGATTAAAAAAATCTAATCTAATCAAATTTTTTCGTATGTAGGGTATTACATTTGGAACGCCCAGAAAGATACCCACAAATTGGATATTATGAATGGGAATAACACGAAAAAGCACGCCTTTTGGCGTGCTAAATTACTAAAATAAAACTACTTGTAGTCTGTACGGGACTATTTAACTTACCCTATAATGTAACTTTTTATGCTTATAGTGTTAAATAAGCGGTATTATAAAAAAAATAAATGTATTTAGTTGTATTTAGTTTAAAAAATCCTTTAAGTATTATTTAAGTGCTTTTTTTGTTGGTATTTTCCTTTCTTTTCC
>JAYVHJ010000516.1:0-5523 GCA_043771315.1 Raineyaceae bacterium | reverse complement strand
TTGGGCAGGGGCAAGCCCAGCCCCTACAAAATACAAATCTGTCTTTACTTCTCCAATTTCTCTGCCAAAGGAAACAAATCTTGGTCTTTGAATTTCACTTCTCTTAATGCTTTTTGCATCATTGCTTCCATTTCATACGGAAAGTATGGACCTCGCCAACTGCCTGTGTTCGTTACCAAAACCCACGTATAACCATTATTAAAACGTGATAATGTACTACTCGTACTTGCCAAATTGCCTGTACGCCACCATTTATCAGGTAAAACTTGTTTCCAACCTAATACACGTTTCCCTAATGTGTCCGTCTTGGAGATAGGAAAAACCATCTTTTTTATTGTTTCTTCCTTCAAAATGTCTGGGCGAGTAGCAAAATTATCTATGGCGCAGGCAAATTTTGCTATATCTAGTGCTGTTGCTATTAAACCACCTGCTGCACCCAAACTTTCTGTATCATTTCCCTCATAAACACGACTAGCAGAATCTTTTGGTGAATAAATAGATAAATTCAAAGGAGTGTTTTTTGCATCATAATAACGGCTTTCGTGAGCAAAACGGTCTTTATAGCGGTTTTTGCCTATCTTTATGCGTCGTACGCCAGCAAGCAAGAGTATGTTTTCTTGTAAATATTGTTGATAAGGTTTACCTGATACTTGTGCTACCACCTCACCCAAAACACAATAACCAAAATTTGAATAATCATAAAAAGCTCCTGCAGGAAAATAACCCTTTTGCATTAACATATATTTCAAAACGTCATCAAAAGCAATAGGAGAGGGGACTTTCATAATTTCCGCCACTTTCACAGGTACAAACATTGGGTCTGTACGCAACTGATTGCGCCAACCGCCTGTGTGTGTTAGCAAATGTTGTATCTCAATCTTAAACACAAGACTATCAACAACTAAATGATTATACTTTTTGATTATCCCTTGCGTACCAAACACTTTATCTGTCAAAGAAAGTTTACCTTCTTCTACCAATTTCATTATAGCAGTAGCCGTAAAAAGTTTAGAAATACTAGCCATACGTAACAAATGATGCGGTTTCATCTTTACATTACGCTCTTTATCTGCATAGCCAAAGCCTTTTGCATAAACAAGTCGTCCATCTTTGACAACTGCCATAGACATTCCTGTAATTTCCCACTGTTTGATAAGACGTTCTGCCAAAGTATCTAAAAATATAGTTTCTTTTGATGTAGAAAGCCGTTCTAATTCTGTAAAATCTGTACTATCTGTTTCATCAATATTTAAAATGATACGTTTTTTAGGGATTTCTGTAGTATTTTTAGTACGGAAGTAGCCGTAATGATGCAAAATCTCTAAAATTACAACAAAAAAGGATAAAATTGATAAGATAAATGATATTTTTTTTAATGATTTTTTCAATGTTTTTATGATTTTGATAGTAGTTTTATTGATATTTTATCTTCTTTTATAAAAAAAGATACTCGTTTGTATGTCAAACATACTCCAGAGTATAAAAAAGATACTAATTAGTATGATTTTTATACTCTGGAGTATGTCAAACATACTAATTAGTATGTTTTTTGTTATAATTAGTACAAAAAAGATACTAATTAGTATGATTTTCGTACTAATTAGTATCTTTTTCGTACTAATTGCTATTTTTTAGGTGGTTTTGGCTTAGTTTTTTCAAAACGCTTTTTCAAATCATCATAAATTGTTTCTGCATCAGGTACTCCGTTGGCTGCAGCTTGTTTAAGATAGTTATAAAAAGTGAGAGAAGAAGAAAACGCTTCTGCTCCTGACTTTGCCATAGTGTCTCTGATGTTGCTTGCAAGTTGTTCAATGGGGCGCAACAACGTAGTTAAGTCTGTAACGGCTTTATAGTCTGTTTTCAAGTTTTCTAAATTCATAAAATCAGGCACTAATTTTGGGTTAGTTTCTGCATATTCTATCACTTTTTCTACAAAAGGAATAGTTTTGTCGCCAAGTTTTAGCAGTCTTGCACGTTCTATGGGCGTTAGAGAAATAAGGTACTTTTCCATTACGCTTCTTGCCACAGAAATTCCTTCAACAGAGATTTTTAAATCTTCTGGAGAAATTTTGATGTCTATAAAATTGTCGTTTGCCATTGGATAAATGGGTTAAATTGATTAAAAAAAGAACTAAAAACATTACAATAATACAAAAAAATTATCAAATAAAAATATTTTTTGTATTTATTTTTATAAAAATGATAAAAAAAATAACAGTTACAATACTTGCAACCGTTATTTTTTGTCGTGTTGCTTTCGCAAGTAGGGCAGGGGCAAGCCCAGCCCCTACATTTTAATACAAATTTTATCAAATAAATACAATTTAGAATATCCTTTGTAGCTTAACGTCTTTAGCAGGACGGATAATTAAAGGCACTTTCTCAATTTTTACTAAACTTGTATCCAAACCAAACCACTTGGCAGGAGATGCCGTAAAAGCTTTAATATTGATGTCTGCATTCATAATAAATTGTTCCCCAAATGGCAATTCATTATCACTAGAAAGTACTTCTTCCAGTATCACAAAACGGAAATCTCCTACAATATTCTGCTCTTTTAGTGAATGATAACGGCTTTCTATATCAATTTCTTTGTTTTTTACCATCTCTTGTATCACCAAACGCAAAAACATACTGATTTTTTGTTCTACCCTAAAACCTAACCTAAAACGTACTTTAACGACATCATTCTTAGCAAAAACAGTCGTTTTATATTCCATAGTATAAGGCTCATCAGTCGTGTCAATGTGTATAAACCAATAAATATCTGCTCTTTTGGGTAGCTTTTGGAGAACAGAATACATAATTTTTTGTTCAATTTCATCATCTCTGTCTGCACTACTCAAAAAAACTAGATTAGTGGCATATTTTGGGAGTGTCATATCATTACTTAGGGGTATCAGTTGAGGCAAATACTCTGAAATTTTGACAAAATCCGTTAAACGTTTTTTGATACCTGTGGCACGATGACGCACATACATTACAAAAAGAACGACACTTGCTATAATTAGTGTAACGTACCCTCCGTGCTTAAATTTCTCCATATTAGCGACAAGAAACGCCCCTTCAATAATCAAATAAACCACCAAAAACAACCCAATAAAGATAGAATTAAAACGCTTTACTTTGAGGTACATAGCAAGTAATAGCGTTGTCATTAGCATTGTGGTAGTAATGGCAAGCCCATAAGCGGCTTCCATAGCGGAAGACTCTCTAAAATACAAAACAATGCCTATACAACCTATCCAAAGGCTAGTATTCACCATAGGAACGTATAATTGCCCCTTGACATTGCTAGGATAATCCACCTCAACTTTTGGGAAAAGATTAAGCCTGATAGCCTCACTCACCAGCGTAAATGACCCAGATATAAGAGCCTGACTAGCAATAATAGCGGCAAGTGTCGCAATAATAATCCCTGTCAAAACAAACCACTGTGGCATTACTCCGTAAAAAGGATTTTCTGTAAGTTGTTTTCCCATTAGATTATTGAGCATCCACGCCCCTTGCCCGAAATAATTTAATAGTAAACATATCTTGACAAATATCCAACTGATACGGATATTTGCTCTTCCGCAATGCCCTAAGTCTGAATAAAGTGCCTCTGCACCTGTCGTACATAAGAAAACTGCACCTAAAAGCCAAAACCCTTCTGGAATTTCTGTCAAAAATCTATACGCATACATAGGATTTAGAGCTGCAAATACCTGCGGATAATGAATGATTTGAGAAACGCCCAAAACACCCAACATTGAGAACCAAACAATCATAATTGGACCAAAAAACTTACCAACAACTGCTGTTCCAAAACGCTGAAAGAAGAAAATTATACTAATTATTATGATAGTTATAATGACTATTGTATCTTTTTCTATCTTTGGAAATATAAGTATAAGCCCTTCTACGGCAGATGCTACAGAAATAGGTGGCGTAATAATGCCATCAGCAAGCAGCATTGCGCCGCCCAGCATAGCAACACCAAGAGGCCACTTTGCATAACGCTTTATGAGTGCGTAAAGAGAAAAAATACCTCCTTCACCGTTGTTATCAGCCCTAAGCGTAAGAATAACGTACTTTAAAGTCGTTTGAAGTGTCAAAGTCCAAAACACGCAAGAGATACCCCCCAAAATAAGTAGTTCAGAAACAACTCTAGTGCCTACAATAGACTTCATTACGTACAATGGAGATGTTCCAATGTCGCCAAAAATAATACCAAGCGTAATAAGTACACCAGCGGCAGAGAGTTTGTCCACGTGTCCGTGACCGTGAGCAGAATTTTGTGTCATTTTTTATTGATTTTTGTTGTGAATTGTATGTTTTTTATTGTTGTTTTAGTCAAAATATTTCTCAAATTCTTCTTTTAGCTTGATATTATTAAGAATGATGCTTCTTTTAAATGCTGTAAAGCTAGATTTTCTACTTAAATGCGCTTTGATTTCCCTAAAAAAATGTTGATGGTCGTCGTCATCATAAACGTCCTTAAAATAATTTATTACCAACCTACTAAAAACACCCAATTCGTCAATTAATTTATTTTTTAAGTTGTTTGCTTCTAATATTTTCATTTGCGTTGTGCCATTATAAACTGCTAAAAGCAAGTTTTTTGTAGTAATAGTTTCAGGCGCATTATCAAGGGCTTCTATTACAACATCTTCAAAAGGAAAAAGAGAAAGACTATACTTAAATTTTGTTTCAATTTGATGAGAAATATTAGTACAATCAAGTATATTTTCGTGCTTATCTAATTTGATATTATTGCAATGAGCGCAAGCTAAAAAAAGATTATCCCAATCAAACATAAGGTTTCTATCTCCTTTATGTGGTCTAAAATGTTCTATATTGATAACTATGGGAGCTTTATATTCACAAATATAGCATTTGTTTTTAAAATCTTCTTTTAATCTTAGGTTATTCGCATTTAATTTGGCAGTTTTTGGAGTATAGATATGAGATATTCATCATTCCAGCCTGCTATTTTTCGTTTACTTTTTACACTCTTTTTCTCTGGCATAAGGTTAAGTAATTGTAATGTTATTTTACGTAGTGTAGACATGTTTTCAGGAGCATTATCTTTGCGTATTCTGCTTTGGTCTTCTCTAAAGGTAACATCTAGTTGCCAATGCAAGTTATTTTCAATACTCCAATGCCCTCTTACATTACGGTTAAAACTGTAACTTGTGCCATCAACACTACTTAGATAAAAACGAATGTTTTCTTCCGTTTTACCATCTTTTTCTCGTGTAGCCTCTATCATTATGACTGTCTTTATGCCTTTCCCTAGCAACTGCTAGTCAGCTAAAGACTCTAAAAATGTCAAATCTTGACAAAGATAACAAGTGCGTTTTTCTATACGTCCACTCCCAAAATCCTCCCATAAGTCCTTATGAAGTTGGGTTTTATGTTTTTCAAAATAGTCTTTTACTTGCTCATAAATAGTTTTCTGATTACGTTTTAGTGCTAACAAATAATCCCCACCTTTATCTATAATCTGGCTGGCAATGTTTGTGCTACAAGCAATGGCAT
>JAYVHJ010000515.1:0-3463 GCA_043771315.1 Raineyaceae bacterium | reverse complement strand
ATAGAAAATAATTATAGAAATCCTGATTTAGGTAAAGGTATAAAACACAAAAGCCATTATCATAATAGATAACGGCTTTTGTGTTTTGATTAAGATTTTAAGATAAAATAAAAACGCATCTATACAAATGTATTATCTTTTTTATCTTAAAATCCTGCTTTAGACGGCTAAACTATGGAAGACGCACACCACGCAAACCACGTTGTCTAACATCTAACAAAGGAATATTTGCCTTATAACCTGCATTGATAGCTTTGATAAACTGGTTAGCAATAGTACCATACCCACGAGGCGTAAGGTGAACACCATCAAGTGAGAACAAACCACCTGTAACCAAAGCAGTACCTCCAACTACATCATCAATACCACCATTACTGATTATTTCAGTAAAACTTGCGGCAGCATCAAAGAAAGCCAAACCTTTCGCAGTAGCAACAGATTTAATTTTAGCATTGAAACCAGCAGTAGCAGTTTTTACTTTTGCTACTTCACTAGCATCTAATAACCATTGGTCAGCAAATGGATTGGGTGCATTAGCAGGAGTCAGAAATCCGCCACCACCAGCAATAAGCGTAGCAGCAACACTTCCAAATGGTAATACTATAAAATCACCAGCACCAAGTTTTTTTACTTGTGTTGGATTAGCTGGGCTACGAACTCCCGTAGGTACATTTACAGTAAATACTGGCGTATTTGCACCTGGCGTAAAACCTGGGTCAGTATAGCCATTAGCTAGATAAAGTGCATTAAAGAAAGATGCTATTTGTGAAGCAGTTGGTACAGTTCCTACTCCTGGGAAAAATGAACCAGCACCTGGACCTGATTGGGGAATTGGAAGAAGTCCAGGGAAAGTGGTAATTGAAACTACTGCGCCATTAACCTTTACTTCCAATTTACCATCACTAAATACTATACTTTGTAAGTTGCTTTCTTTTACAGTTGTGAAATAAGGCAAAGCAGTAACATCAGGAATAGTCGCTAAAACTCCTTTTGCACCACTAGCCGTAAGCGTATTTACAAGTGCATCATAACTAGGATTAAAAAGAGAAGCTGGAGTGATAGCACCATTTCCAATTAGTGTTGGTGATTCAGCCGTTCCACCACCAGTAGCATAACCCAAAACATCATTATTACCTAACCAACAAGTAAAGAAAGATGGTTTTTTAGCCATACTATTGATGTAGTTAATGTAAGTAAGACCAGTAACCTTCTGTGCAGGTGTAAGCAAGCGTTCAAAAAAAGGATTTACAAGTGCATAACCTTGAAAAGCAGGAATAAAAGCATTCGTTACGTGCACTACTGCAAGTCCTGGAATACCCAAATTTTGGTTTGCTGTTGCACTTCCAGCATAAGGAATTAATTGTCTTGTTCCTGGACTAGCAGGCAATCCTGTTGTTGGTCCTGAAAATGCAAATGAGCCAGTAGCAGCAGCACTAGGCAATGGATTAAGTCCAAATGGTGTAATAATAGGTGCACCAGTAGCACTATATCCTGTTATTTTCAAATAACCAGAGCCATCTGAATTAGCAGCAGCAAAAAGAGGCTGATTAAATACGGGATTACCGCCTACTTTTGCAAATTGGTCATTCAAAAACTGTGGATAAGAATTTTGCTGACTTTCCAAATAAAGTCCACCATCAGCATACCCAGAAGTAAGCGAGTTTCCTACAGCCACATAGTTGCTAAAATCTAGCCCACCACTTGCAACAGGAGTCAAATCTGCGGTCTCTAATTCAGCTTTACAAGCACCAAGTGCGAAAGCAGAAAGAGCCACGAAAAACACGTTTTTTATAATTTTTTTCATATTGATTTCTGTTTTAAGAATTAGAATTTGTAAGATAAAGCAAAAGAAGGAATGAAAGCATTTGTTTCAAAAGTGCCTTTTGGTCCTACAATATTGCTAGTTGTTTGTGATGTAGTAATAACGGTTGCATCAGCAGAATTAAATTTGATGGGGTCGTTTACTCTTGTCATTTTGTTGATGTACAAAAATCCTAAGTCAAGACTCATAGCACCAAGTTTGTAGCCCATACCCACAGTAGTACCAATAGTATTAGCATCTGGTGTTTCTGCAGTCATATAGCCATTTTGTACTGGGCTTTGGTCATAATACATACCAGCACGTAGTCTAAAATCTTTGATAGAATGTTCTACACCAGCACCTACATTGATAACTGTTTTGTAGTTACGAGGAGAATAAGAACTTGTTGCACCGCTGATTAGTTCTGCAACACCTGTTTCTGGGTTTCTAAAATCAAAACCAAGTTGGGTATAAGTTTCCCAAGCAGTAGCACGTACATCAAGTGTAAGCAAAAGATTATCATTAGCTTTGTAGCCAAACCCAATAGTTCCTACGTGTGGGAGGTTTAGTTGTGCATCAAAGTGTCCATTTACTTCTTTTGTAGTAGCATTATAAAGTCCTGGCGTAAATGCTGTTGGGTTGTTTCCAACCAAAGCAGGAACATTAGAGATTTTCAAGTCTCCGCCTTTCACTCTGATAGTTGCTCCGTGACGGTAGTTCAAACCAATAGTGAATTTTTCAGTAGCTTTATAGAATACGCCTACATTAAAAGAGTATGCTTGTTCTGTTGGTTTTTTGAAAGGCGCAGAAAATTTAGCAGTTGCCACTGTTCCAAAAATATCTGCATTTCTTTCTAATTCTACACCACCCAAAATAACATCAAAACCAGCACCAACGCCAAGTTTGTCTGTAACTTGATAGGCTACTGTTGGCTGTACATAGATAGCTGTAAGTTTCAATTTGGTAAGGCTAAATTGCCCTGCCCAATTAGGTGCCCACTGTACTGTAGAACCAAAAGGTGTAGTAACATTCAAACCAACTTTTAGTTTTTTTCCTGTACCTTCAGCACCCGCAGCTCCTACTCCAAACATTGCAGAAAGGAAAAATGGTGTAGAAATTGGACTTTCAGAATTATATACATCACTTGGTGCATTAGCAGGTGAGTAAGCAATGCTAGAAAAGATAAAATTAGCTCCAACTGAGATTTCACTTTTTTCTAAGAAAGCCACAGAACCAGGATTAAAGAAAGCATTATTGACATCAACAATACCTGTACCAGTATTTCCCATACTAGTTTGGCGCACTCCTTGCAGTACTACCTGAAAGCCACCTGCTTGCGCTGACGCAAAAGCGAGAGCAGCAATCACTGTGCATAAAAATTTCCTCATAATGAAAATTGTTTGGGTTTAGTAAATTATTTTTAATTGACAAAGATAACACAAAAAATAGCATAAAAGCAAATGATAGGAAAGAAAATATAATTTTTTTTCTAAAACGTAAGATTTTTCTAAGGTTTAGCGGATATTTTTATTTGAAAAAACAGTTTTGTATGTGATTTTATAGTAAATTTGTAATAAATTCAATTTTTATCAAAAATAATATTTATATGAGAAATAAACTTCAATATTCATTTTTATTCTTTTACACATTAGTTTTCTTATC
>JAYVHJ010000514.1:0-9642 GCA_043771315.1 Raineyaceae bacterium | reverse complement strand
TATATTACTAATAGGAGAAGATTTAGATAAAATAGATTATCAATTGGCAGTTTGTTGTAATCCTATCTCTGGTGATGATGTGTTTGGTTATGTTACAGTAAATGATGGAATAAGAATACACCGTACTTCTTGCAAAAATGCAAAAGAATTGCTTTCTCAACATGGTAATAGAGTATTAAAGGCTAAGTGGGCATCAGTTGCACGAGATAGTTTCTTGGTGGATTTAACGACTACAGGTATTGATAGAGTAGGACTCGTCAATGATGTAACGAGAGTAATATCTTCAGAGCTTAAAGTAAATATGCACTCTATTTCGTTAAAGGCAGATAAAGGTATTTTTTATGGAAACTTTACTGTTCTCGTCCACGACACAACGCATTTGAATATGTTAATAGATAAATTAAGGGAAATAGAAGGTGTTGAAGAGGTTATACGTTATGAAAATCATTCAGAGCTATAGAAAATAAATAAAGAGGGAACTAAATTTACAATTTAGTTCCCTCTTTATTTGTAACAACGTCTTATTTATTGATAACAACGTCCTATTTATTGATAACAGCGCCTTATTTCTTTATAACAGCATCTTATTTCTTTGTAACAACGCCTTGTTTATTGATAACAACGTCTTGTTTATTGATAACAACATCTTGTTTATTGATAACAGTGTCCTGTTTATTGAATAGAGGTTGTGAATTATTGAATGAAGGTTATCTTTTCTCTAAAAGTTGCTTCATATTTATCTTTCTAATAGCATTTTTACGAGTAAACATTACTCTCCATAAACCAACATTTTTATTATTAAGGATTGCAGGAGCATTAAACACGAAATTATTAGCTGCTTTCTCTAGTTTTTGAAGGTTTTTAGGAATACTAATATCTTGTTGCAAATTATAAGCAAACATATCTAAAACTTCCTTTTCCTTTTCGTTGAATGGTTTAAATGCTGCTAAATCTTTGGTTTGTATAAGGTCTATACTTACGTTGTATGCCTCTGTAAGAGAATCACGCAAAGGATATTTTGTAGCTGTAAGACTTAATTTAGTTAGTTCTTTTTGAGAAATATCAGTAATAATTCCTCCTTTTTCTTGCATCCACGCAAAAAGTTCTCCCTCTTTTACTCTTTTTATCTTACGGTCTTCTATTTCTGTTTTAATAGATTTTGTATCATAACCTGCATCTTTGATACTAGGCACTTTGCACGCTGAAACAGCATTTAAAAGTATCAAAATAAGCAGCAAAATTTTAGTATTTGGATTTTGTTGTAGCATTTTATTAAGTTGTTGGTAAGATTTTGTTATGTGTTTCTTGACTTATAAATTAAAAACTTGTTCAACCACCCCCAGCCCCTCCTTCAAAGGAGGGGAATAAAACTCCCCTCCTTCCTAAGGAGGGGCTAGGGGTGGTTTTTATGCTTTTGCATAACATAAGTTATTTAACATTTATTAACTTTATTGCTTTTTTGATAGTTTCTTCTTCAAATTTACATTTTAAGCCAAGCTCAAAACTTGCTACAGACGACAATAATAGTGTAAATAACTTAGCATTTAGCTTTCCTTCTTTATCATAAATACTTATTGGGTCATTTATGCCAATTCCAATGCCATCTGCCACAGTTTTTGCATATATTTCAGGCTTATTATAGCCATTAGGACACTCTAATTTGCCATTGACAAGCACTTTATCAACAGAACCTAAGCAATCCGTATGTGGCGCATATCTATCAAAGAACTTATAAGGAGTATCAACGCCACGTTTGATGTACGTAATGGCAAGCTGTATAAAAGTAGTTACACCAAAAATAGGTTCTTTAAAAATGGCGTGTCCTTTTGCATCTTTCGCAATCTGTCCTAGCCAAAGTTCTTTTGTTTTGGTCTTAATACAGCCAAAATTATAGTGTCTAATCCCTAATGGCGTGTGTTTTTTATCTCTAAATTTTGTCAATTCAGCAGTATAAGGCTCATATACTTGCGTATTTTTGTTATAAACAAGAAGTTCATTGATAATTATTTTGGTGCTATCAAGTGAAGTAAACGTAATAATTTGTTTTTCTTGCGCAAAACTATCTAAACATACTCCAAAAAACAAAGCTATAAAGAGTAAATATTTGATTTTAAGCATTTGATTGTAGTTTTTTTTAATATTAAACTTAGATGTTTGTGTATTTTACGTAATTCGTAATTGATAATTCATAATTAAAAATATTAAAACATTGTTTCTAGTTCTTTCAAATGCGTAATTTGTTGATAATTATGTGATTTTTCTTTGTCATTATGATTACAAAAAAGAGCTTTTATACCAAAATCCAGCGCACCTTGTACGTCTGCGTGCATAGAATCCCCAATCATAATACTTTCTGCCTTATGCGCTTGTGCAAGGCTTAAAGCGTGCTGAAAAATCTGTTTATGAGGTTTTTTTGCGCCTGCCATTTCAGAATTAGTAACAGTTTTGAAGAAGTGCGCCATATTAGCGTTATTTATTTTCTTGTGTTGTATTTCAATAAAGCCGTTTGTAATGATGTGAAGCGTATATTTTTGAGAAAGATATGCCAAAATCTCTAATGTATGCTCAAACAAATGATTAAATTCTGGCAAAATACTTATGTATTCGTCTGCAATTTTTTCAATATCATCATCATTCATACTGTAATTAAGTTGTTGAAAAGTTTGTTTTAGACGCATCAGGCGTAATTCTTCCGCAGAAATTTGGTTATTTTCATAAAGTTTCCAGCAGGCGTTATTGATAGGAATATAAATGGCTATAAATGTTTTTATATTGATATTGATGTTTTGTTGCTGAAAAATTTGCGCAAAAGCAAGTTCAGAATTTTTGTCAAAATCCCAAAGCGTGTGGTCTAAATCAAAGAAAATATGTTTTATTTGTGGGTGCTTGTCGTTCATTTTGAATGTTTTTGTTGATATATTTGCAAATATACGTTAATCTTACTAATCTTGTAAAAAATAAAACCAATCTTTACAAAATCAAATGCAACAATTTACAAAAGCGTCCTTTTTACTTGTTTTAATTTTGTCTTCTACTTCTTGTATGAAGCAAAAATACATCAAAAAAACTTTTTTAGATGATAATTATTGTAATAATATTTCTAAGGAAACTATTAGTTATGACAAACTTATTCAAGAAAAAATCAAAAATGATACCATTATTAGCAAAGATTTGGTGGCACGTTTCACGCCCAGAGTGCTAAGTGTGGCGGCAGATATTGGTGTTTTGAGTATTTTGAATGAATTTATTATCTTAGAAAAAAAAGGCAAAAGCCGCACCACAGATGAGAATATAGAATTTTTGTCTATTCGTCAGAATGTTGATGAACGCATATCCCTTGCAGGTATTGAAATTTTTAGCACGCTTGCAGAAATAGAATGTGAGCAAGATAGGGCACTTGCAATGCAAAATTTTATCAATAATGAGATTAGTAAGAAGGTCAAAAGACGTACAATTATTTCTATTTTGGCGGGCGCAGTAACGACTGTGCTTGCAAGTACACTTACACTCAAAGAAGCAGACCAACAATACATAGAAATGAGTGTTTCAGGTGGGGCGGTGGCGAGTGCAGTGTATGCTTTTATGACGCTCAATGTAAACTATCAGGCGGAATTTATGCACCAGCGCAATTATTTGGCAGATATTTGGCTTAATCCAAAACAACCAAGTACGTTTCCGCCTATGGTTTGGCACTTTCTTACACGTGAGCTAGAAAAAACAGACAAAAAAGACGTGGTTAGGGATAAAATAGTGAAAAAATGGATAGAACTAGAGTTTTTAGACCAATCAGACGGAGAAAAACACAAAATAGAAACCGCCCTTTATTTTGGAACAGGTGGCAAATATGATGTCAATACTATTGCTATACGTGTTTTAATGCTAGATTTTCTGGAAACAGAAATATCAGAAATGAAACAAGAACTCAAACAATTTAGACAAGAGATTTTATTATATTCTCTCAAAGACTAACTAGGATTTTTAGGATTTAAAGATTTTAGGATAATACAAAATACAATAAAAGTGTTTTATATTATCCTAAAATCTTTTAATCAAATAATCCTAGTTTGGCTATTTACAACATCTTAAAGAAATCATTAAATAAGGCAAACGCCATAAGTCCTAGTAAAAGTACCGTTCCAATGTTCTGCATTACCATCATAAATTTATCTGATGGAGCTTTTCCTACAATCATTTCATAAATTAAGAAAACCACGTGTCCGCCATCTAGTGCAGGGATTGGCAACAAATTCATAAAAGCAAGTACCATAGAAAGCATACCTGTAATATTCCAGAAACGCTCCCAATTCCAGACTGCGCCATAAAAACTAGCCATTCCGACAGGTCCGCTAACGGCTTTTGAAGGAGAAACCTCACCTCTGAAAATTTTCCCAAAACCACGAATATTATCTGTAACCACATTTACAGCTTTATTGATGCCGTGAGGAACAGCCTCACCAAAAGTAAATTCTTGTTTTGCATACATGTTTTTTGTGTAGTTTGGCGCAAAACCAATTTTACCTTCGTCTGTAACGCCAATAGTTAGTTCTCTTTCTGTGCCTGCAACTATTTCAACAGGTTTTTTAGCGTCAATAGCCAAATCTTTTGGATTTTTCTCATTGATAACAACTACTTTAATGTTTTTCCCTGCGTTGTCCAAAAGTGCTTTTTGCAATTCGTGATAAAACGTAATAGGCGCACCATTTACAGAAATGATTTTATCTCCAACTTTCATTCCGCCTTTTTCCGCCATAGATTTAGCAACAATTTCTGCTGCGCCATAATCTTTTGTGGCAGGAAACATGTCAATAAAAGCACCTTTTTTTGTTTTGTCAGAAAGGTCATTGATAAGGTCGTTTGGGATTTTTACTTTAAACTCTTTTCCATCACGCAAAACTGTATAATATGCATCTGTACCCAAAAGTACATCAGCATTCATTATTTCATCAAAACGAGTATAAGGTTTTCCATTGATATTGACAATTTTGTCGCCAGTTTTTAGTCCTATTTTGTCACCAATTTCTCTGCTTACAATGCCAAATTCAGCATTTTTCGCAGGAATATAAGTATCACCCTTGCTAAAAGTAAGTGCAATGAAAATAACAAACCCAGTAATCACATTCATAATAATACCTCCAAGCATTACTATTAGGCGTTGCCAAGCGGGTTTTGCCCTAAATTCCCAGTCTTGCATAGGTTGTTTCATTTGCTCTTCGTCCATTGACTCATCAACCATACCCGCAATTTTGACATATCCGCCCAACGGAAACCAGCCTAAACCGTATTCTGTATCTCCTTTTTTGATTTTGAAGATAGAAAAATTAAGCAAAGTAGAAACGGGAAACAAAAAATCAAAGAAGATATAAAATTTTTCTACACGTATTTTGAACATACGAGCTGTAATAAAATGCCCAAATTCGTGCAATCCAACTAAAATAGTAAGTCCAAGCAATAGTTGCCCAGCCATTATAAGTCCGTCCATTAGTTATTATTTAGTTATTTATTGTGTTTTTTATGAGATGTATAACAAAGTCGCAAATATAGTTAATCTTTTGTTAAAAAACAAAATAAAGGGCAATTACGAATTAACAATTACGAATTACGGTTATAAACTTAGGCTAATAAATTATTTATAATCATTCTAAATAAATAATAATTTACTTTTATTTACAACTATGCACTAAAAAAGTAGTCATAATGTTAGTGTATGTTTTTGTTGCGTAATCTATGCAATAAAATAAGAAAACATACGTTTAAAAATATAAAAATAAATCAATAAAATATTATTAAAACATAAATCTAATGAAAAAAAGCATCTTTTCCTTACTTTTTGCGTGCTTGGTAGGCACTACTTTTGCGCAAAAGAAAACTGAAAGCGTAACGCCAACCACCAAATTTAGTGGTACTATTGAGTACGAAATGACTATGCGTCTTGATGTGGAGCAACTACGAGCAAGCAATCCAGAGGCTGCTGCAAATATTCCTGATGTTATCAATATCACAGAAAAACTTGTTGTAAACAACAATTTAGGCAAATTGGAGCGAGATATGAGAGGTATGATGGGTGGTTTTCGCAGACCAGGACAAGCTGCGCCAGTTACACCAACGCCTGAAGAAGCCAAAAAAAGAGCGCAATTTACGCCACAAACGCTTTTGGATTTTTCTAACAACAAAATATACACTGTAAGTTCTTTTTTGAAAGATAGCATAAATATTGATAAAGTTTATACAGAAAAAACAATGGAATTTACCAAAGATTTCGTTGATGCTAAGAAAACAAAGAAAATTTTGGGCTATAATTGTCAAAAAGCGACTGTAAAAACAAAAGATGATACTTATACAGTTTGGTACACAACAGAAATGGGCTTTTCATACTCGCCTGTGGCAGTAGGCAATGCGCAGGCACGTGGTATGCGTATGGGAGGAGGTAGAAATTCTCCAGTAAAAGTACCTGAAATACCCACTATTTTTATAGAAAAAGGTGTTATTTTGTCTATTGAAGGTACAGATTTGGGTTATGAAGCAAAATCTATCAAAAAAGATACTGCACCAGAGGCAGAAATGACACTTCCAAAAGATGCACGCAAAGTAACAGACGAAGAAGCTGCAGAAATGCGCAAGAAACGTATGGGTGCTATGGGTTGGGGCAACCGTTAATAGCCGCCAAACCCCCAAAGGGGACTTTAATACAATTTTCTTATAAAAAATAATATCGTGCAAAAAAATAATATGTCTTTGTATTCTGTCTTTAAAGCCCCCTTTGGGGGTTGGGGGGCTACTTTTGGGGGTTGGGGGGCTGTTTGGTGTGTTTTTTTTCTTCTTTCAGTTCCTGCCTATTCTCAAACGCCAAAAGGCAAAGGAACAGTAAAAGGGCGTGCAGTTTTTGCTGACAAAACACCTGCAGCTTTTGCTACGGCATCTGTGCGTGCTTTGCCTGATTCTTCTTTGGTGTCTTATGCCCTCACGAATGAAGAGGGAAATTTTGAGCTAAAAAATCTTGCAAAAGGAGATTATCTGATAAATATCAATCTTACTGGTTCTCCGCTATTTGTAAAAGGTTTTTCTATTACTGATGCTATGCCAAATGTTGATATGGGTGTTTTGAGTATTGAAGAATTTACTGTAAAGGGAGCTGTCGTTAAAGGACAACTTGCACCTGTAGAAATCAAGCAAGATACTGTTGATTTTGATGCAAAAGCCTTCAAAACAAAGCCTAATGCTAATTTAGAAGACCTACTTAAAAAACTTCCTGGTGTGGAAGTTGCTAAAGATGGCACAGTAAAAGCGCAAGGAGAAACGGTCAAAAAAGTATTTGTTGATGGAAAACCATTTTTTACAGATGACCCAAAAACTGCTACAAAAAACCTACCTGCAAGTATGATTGAGCGTGTGCAGGTAATAGACCAACTTTCTGACCAATCTCAAATGACAGGGGTAGATGACGGAAATAGAGAAAAAGTTATCAATATTACTACAAAAAAAGATTCTAAAAAAGGTGGTTTTGGCAATGTTCTCGTGGGTGGCGGCACAAATGAGCGTTATGAAAGTAATCTTTCTTACAACCGTTTTAGAGATAATAGGCAACTTTCTATTATTGGAGGTGCAAATAACGTCAATACACAAAATTTTACCTCTGGTGGAGGTACTTTTGGAGGTGGTGGAATGGGTGGTAATATTCAGAGTTTATTAGGGAATTTGGGAGGAACAAATAATACGCCTAATGGCATCACTAAGGCACTTTCTGGCGGTTTGAACTACAACGACCAAATCAATAATAATAGTGCAAGTACAATCAGTGCTAATTATCTTTTTAATGATGTCCAAACAGATGCTTTCCAAGATTCAAAAAGGCAAAATTTCCTTCAAAATGGTACTATTTCTACGTTTGCTGACAACGCAAACACAACAAAAGCACAAAATCATAGACTAAATTTTAGGCTAAATTTTGATTTGGATAGCGCAAATACTATTCGTTTTATCCCTAATCTCTCCGTTACGACTAATAAATATGATGCGCTAAGTACCTCAAAAACAGTCAATAACGAACAAAACCAGTTGAATAGTGCCAATACTATCAATGATAATAAAAATGTTTCTTTAAATTTTAGTAATAGAGTTCAGTACAGACATAAATTTAAGAAGCGTGGGCGCACTTTCTCATCTGATTTTACCTTTACAGGCGCTTCTCAAAATGGAGATAATTTTAATGATGCAAGCAATAATTTTTCTTTGCCTGTGGTTACAAATGTTCGTACTCGTCAGCAATCTACACAAGAAAATCATAGTTTAAGTTATCAATTTGGAGTTTCTTATACAGAGCCTGTTTCTCGTAAGCGTTCTTTGGAGTTCAATTATAATTATAGTTCTTCAAATGCTGCCACAGGAAAGCTAGTTTTTGATTATAATGAAAGTGTAAATTCTTATTCAAATATCAACACAAGGCTTACTAATATTTTTGATAATGATAATAATTCTCACCGTTTGGGTACAAATCTTATCACGCAAAAACTAAAATATAATTATTCTTTGGGTTTTGCAGTGCAAACAGTTTCTCTTGATAATCAAAATGTTACGACAAATACAAATTATAAAAGAGATTTTTTTAATATATTTCCAAGTGCGCAATTTCGTTATAATTTTGGTAAAAACAGACGTTTGATTTTGAACTATAATGGTCGTACAAATCAACCAAGTAGTACACAATTACAGCCTGTGGTGGATAATAGCAACCCTTTGAGTATTACGACAGGTAATCCAAATTTGGATAGAGAAGTAATTAATACGCTTAGGGCAAATTATTCTAGTTATAATATGACTACTTTTAGGAGTATCTTTGGTTTTATGACAGTTTCAAATACGGCTAATAAAATTGTTACAAACACCAGTATAGATGCATCAGGAAGACAAATAACGCAATATACCAATACAAATGGCATTTATAACGTGGCTGCTTTTGGTGGAATGGGTATTCCGCTTGTGGGTAATTCTTTTACACTTAATTTGACGACTAATATTTTGTGGAATAGGAATAAAAGTTTTATCAATAATAACGAGAATATCACTAATAATTATATTGCTGGTCAGGGAGTTAGGTTAAATTGGAATTATAAAGAAAGTTTGGATTTGGCACTTACAGGAAATATTAGTTATTCTGTGGCTGATTATTCTTTGCAATCTCAAAATAACGTGAAATACACGACAGCTACTGCTGGTTTAGATGCTACTTATACGTTTAAAAATGGTATTATCTTGGCAATTGATGTAGATTATTATACTAATTATGGACTTGCGGCAGGTTTTAATCAAGAATATACTATCTTGAATGGAAGTATTGCCAAACAAATCTTTAAAAATAAGTCTGGTGAGTTGCGTTTGCGTGTATATGATGGCTTAAAACAGAACATTAGTATCAATAGAAGTGCGTCAGATACATACATTCAGGATACTTCAAATATGGTTTTGCAGCGTTATTTTATGCTTTCTTTCCGCTATAATATCAATGCTATTGCACAACAACAATCACAAGGAAATAACCAAAGAGGACGTTAGTTTGAAGTGTGAGGTGTGAGGTAAATACATTTTTAGTATTTTTACCAAAGAAAAGCGCTAAATTTTTAAAATTTAGGGCTTTTTGTTTGTCGTTCC
>JAYVHJ010000513.1:0-2177 GCA_043771315.1 Raineyaceae bacterium | reverse complement strand
TGTGAAATAAATTTTATTAGTTACATTTTTTGGGAAAAACCTTACAGATTCTGAAGTTGCCGTAAAATCAATAGGTTGTGTATATAAAGATTTACCATTATTTTCTGCATATTTGATGCGGTATTTGTTCACGCCTGCGGTGTGTTTTGCTTCTACAGCATATCCTATAGCATTTTGAGCATTCACAGTACGCAAATTACGCCAGTTATTATTTTCAAATTTTTCTACATAAAAAGCACTTGCAGCCGCTTCACCTTTAGACGACCAGCGAATAAGCGTAGGCTCAACCGTAAATCCCGTAAATTGGAATGTACTACTTCCCTTTATAACACTTGGATTAATTATTTTGGGTTTGCAACCGTCAGAATGAATAATTTTGATATTAACGGGTGCATTGATGACATTTTTGGATAGGTCTATTTCAAAAGAACTATTTTTGGGATTAGTAATTACTTGCTTACCATTCACAAAGACGCTTTCTGTGCAGTATTTCATTTTATCCACAATAAATGGATTTTGAACATACAAATTCTTTCCCAAATAAACACCGCTAAGAGTGATTTCTCCTGCTTTGGCTTGGAAGGTAACAAACAACACAACTAACAATATCAGTAGCTTTGTTTTCATAAGTATATTTTACAAGAAATAATAGGTTTAATAATGCTCATTATAGGTTTTTACAGATTTTGTAGGTTTCCTAAGTGTACACAATAAATATTTTGTTTCTTATAAAATTTTTAAGTTTAAGTTTTTAGTTCTAATAAATTTTGACTTTTGGGTGTTAAGACAAAGTCTTCTTTGGCAAAATTGGAGAAAAAATACTACATTTCAAAAAAAAATGTGTTTTTTTTTGAAAAAAGTTAAAAACTTACATCAAAAATACACACAAAACACTCCAAATCAACTAAGTTTATAGCAAGCTACATTCATACAAATTTTACATTAGAATTGATTGATGAAAAATCCTATTAAATTTTATTTATTTTTTATAAAAATCAATAAGTTGTATAGCTGCACTTGTAGGAGCTATTTTATTCTCTAAAATGTCTTTTTCTATGTTTGGAAGAAGGTTTTTGATGATTTCATTTTGATAAAATTGTTCTTCCAAAATTTGTTTGATGGTTTGGTGCATCCAAGAAATTTGTTGTTGTTGTCTATTTCTATCAAAAAAACCATTCTTTTGAGTGATTTTTTGGTACTTTTCTACCATTTTCCACACGCTTTTTATGCCTCTATTTGTGAGTGCAGAGCAAACACTTACTTGTGGAAACCAACCAGAATTATCAGCACGAAATAAGTGGAGAGCATTTTGGTATTCTATTTTTGCCAAATTTGCTTCCAAAACATTATTATCATCAGCTTTAGTGATAGTAATGGCATCAGCCATCTCCATAATACCTTTTTTGATGCCTTGCAACTCGTCACCTGCACCTGCAAGCATCAAGAGCAAGAAAAAATCAACCATATCTTTTACAAGCGTTTCTGATTGCCCCACACCCACCGTTTCTACTATAATCACCTCAAAACCAGCCGCTTCACAAAGTAAAATAGTTTCACGAGTGCGCCTAGCTACACCTCCCAATGCGTTTCCTGTCGCAGAAGGACGAATATAAGCGTTTTTATTCATAGAAAGACTTTCCATACGAGTTTTGTCGCCCATAATACTACCTTTTGTGCGCTGACTTGTGGGGTCTATTGCCAAAACTGCCAACTTTTTGTTACATTTGTTGGTAATAAAAGTACCAAAAGCATCAATAAAAGTACTTTTCCCTACACCTGGCACACCTGTAATGCCTATACGTATGCTTTTATTTGTTTGTGTGTATGGCAAAATCCCTTGCAAAACCTCTCTTGCCAAAATAAAATCACTTTGTAAAGTGCTTTCTATCAAGGTAATAGCTTTGCTAAGCACTACTCTGTCGTGTGCTAAAATGCCTTCAATATAGGCACTAGGTGCTAGTCGTTTTGGGAGAGTATTCAATAATGTGTGATGTATGATGTGTGATATATGATGTATAAAAATACAATCAACGACAAAAATCCGTACTTCGTACTATTTTCTGGTCGTAGTGTCCCACTACGACCCATTTAATGTATTCAAGCGTCCCGCTTGTAAAAGGAGCGGGATGCTCAATACATTATTTGCAGTCGTAGTGGGACACTACGACTAGGTTTTA
>JAYVHJ010000512.1:0-20767 GCA_043771315.1 Raineyaceae bacterium | reverse complement strand
GCAATTTCTTTGGTAAGTTTTTTATCTAAAAAATCAGGCATAATAGCCCATTTTTTTTCTGCTATTTGGTCTATTATTTGGTTAATTATTTCAGACATTCTTTTTGAATTAGGAATTTTGAATGAATACAGGTTTGCAACGAAATTTTAGGCAATTTACAATTCCTAATTACTAATTCAAAATTTAAAATTATTTAATGTTAAGTGATTGTTAAGCGTTTCAAGTATTTATATTAAGATTTTGTTATGATTATTGAAAAGTTGCTATTATTTATTGGTTAAATGCTACTTTTGTTATCTTATTTCACCAAAATATCATTTTTTTCATTTTGATACGACTAAAATAATGCATAATCATTTGATTATCAAAATTTTGTATTCATTTATGATTCACAATTAAAAATTCACAATTACTTATAATTATTCTGTAAATATAATAAATGACCTTGTTAAAAATAAAAGAAATTTCATCAAAAAATCCATTAGAAAATAGTTTAAAAAATCCATTAAATAATATACCAAAAAACACATTACAACAACCTAAAAGCACTTTTTCTTACCTTCATATTGCAGGTATTATTTTAGCTTTCGTAATGATTGCCTTTCTTTTTTGGGCATCTTTGGAAATAATGGTACGTGCCTTGCATATTGTTGGAGAAAAAGAAGCAAAACTACTCATAAAAGGTAGTTTCAACCCATTTTTAGCAGTTTTTGGTGGCATCTTGATAACGGCTATTGTGCAAAGTAGTTCCCTTGTAACTTCTATGATAGTGGCAATGGTGGCATCTGGGGTACTTTCTATGGAAATAGGCATAAATATCGTAATGGGCGCAAACATTGGCACTACACTTACATGTATGATGGTTTCTTTGGCTTATCCGACACGTAAAAAAGAGTTCAAAAAAGCCTTTGCAGGTAGTTTATTGCACGTTTTCTTTAATATTTTGAGTGTGTTTTTATTGTTCCCTATTGAATATTATTTTGGTGGCTTGTCGTGGCTATCAGGTGAGGCAAGCCGTTTTTTGATAGAAATAAAAACAACCATTCCAGTTGATTTTTCTATGTATGTAAAATCATTTATAAATCCTATTGTTAATGCACTTTTGTTAGTTGTGCAAAACGGTTTTATCTTACTAATTATCTCATTTTTGTTGTTATTTCTTTCTTTGCGCTTGCTTTTGATGATGTTCAAAAACATTGTTATCAACCGTTTGATGACTAAATTAGAAGTTTTTTTACTAGGAAACGAAAGTCGTTCACTTTTTTGGGGAATTTTGATAACGGCTATTGTGCGTTCTAGCTCTGTGATGACTTCGTGGGTTACTTTGCGTGTTGCGAGTAACCAAATTCCGCTAAAAAGTTCTTTTGGTTTTATTTTGGGCGCAAATATAGGCACAACTATAACGGCTCTTTTAGCAACTATTGGACTATCTAATATCAGTATTCAGATTGCTATGGCACATATTTTGTTTAATGTGTTGGGCGTTGCGCTGATGTATATTTTGCCCTTTTTAAGAAATTATTTGATTTTTCTGGCTCGTTATTGTGGGCATCAAGTAGCTGAAAAACGCATTTTAGGTGTTTTGGGCATATTATTGATATTTTTTATTATTCCTTTTTTGCTTATTTATTTCAACTAAAATGTTGGAATTTTTATCATTTCACGCAATTTTCGTAAAAAAAGAGTACCAAAATCTAGATTTTGATACTCTTTTTTTATTGACAAATTATAATTATTTGATTATCAATATTTTGCATTCATTCATAATTAAAAATTCACAATTATTTAATTAGCTTTTACTGTATCATTTGTTTTGTTAGAAACGGCATCTTGTGTAGTTCTACCCACAAAACTCGTCATAGAACTATAAATATTCAGTCCGTAACCTACAACCATATCAAACACACGTGCTGGCAAAATTCCTCTCAAAACAGGAATTAAATAAACAGACCAAGGCGCACGCAAAATAATATCATTATTGCTGACTGCTTCCAAAATATCATCTGTAATGTCTTCTGGTTTCAAAAGTGGCGCAAGCAAAGGAGCTTTTACACCTGTAAACATACCTGTATCTATGTAGCTAGGTGTTACGGTTGTAACGTGCAAATCAAAATTCAGTTCATCATTAAGGGCTTCAAATTCCAGACGGATAGACTCTGAAAAGCCCAAAACCGCCCATTTGCTACCAGCATAAACAGACATTTTTGGGTTAGGCACAAGCCCAGCCGCAGAGGCAATATTGATAATATGCCCACTTCCTTGGCGTATCATTTCTCCACCAAAAACCCTCGCTACGTGCATTACACCCAAAACATTGATACGGATTGTACGCTCAATATCTTCGTGTGTATGTTCTGTGAAACTTTTGCCGACAATAATACCCGCATTATTAAACAAAATATCAATTCTGCCTACTTCTGTAAGGGTAAGTGTTGCAGCACGCCTAATGTCGTCTAAGCTAGATACATCAACCAAATAAGGGTGAACAATATAGCCTTTTTGGCGCAGTTCTTCTGTTACGAGAGTCAAATTTTGCTGATGAATATCCCAAATAACAAGTTCAGTAGCACCTTGTTTGAGACATTTTTCACCTAACATTTTACCAATTCCGCTTGCGCCACCTGTTACAAGAACAGTTTTATCTTTAATTTTAGTCATTTTCTTATTTGTTTATCTTTTGTTTATACTAATCTGCATTACACAAAGCTACTATTAAATTACTATAAAAGCAAATATAATATATATGTTTTTATAGGCTTTCAATAAGAGTATCAATGATGTTAGCAGCGTTATCTTTTGAGAAGTTTGACGCAATATCAAATAACTCTTTCAGTATGTCTTTTGTTGTTGCATCTGTATCTACTTGCATTACAACTTCATTAGGATTTATGGCTTGAACCATAAGTACATAGTTTTCATTTATAGTCATACCTGTTGCACTATTAAACTCCGGGCTTGATAGCTTACTCAAAAAGGTAATATACAATCTATCTCCATTTTTTCGTGTCCATCTTAACTGATTATTACCAGCGTGTTTCCAATCAATCTTACCCTCTACTGTTTTATCTATGAGTTTTTGAATTTGTGTATTTATATTGCTAGTTGCCATTTCTTTAGTTTTTAATGAGTTTACTATTTAAAAGTCCTTTCAAGATGCTTAAATTGTTAATTAAGTTGGTAAAATGCAGTGATGTATTAGCATAAGGATAATTTATTTTAAATTCCTTATCAATTGTTTTATCATTGAAAAAGCTATCAGTTATAGAAGGATTAGCTTTTTCTAGAGCTGATTTTATAGCATCAAAATTCTCTTTGATAATCTTGGTTTGTTGTTTTAATTCCTCATCTCTTTCATATATTCCTAAAATTGCATAAATGCGAGAACCTATCCCATTAAGTTTATCAGTTGCCTCAAAGTAGGTTATATCTGCACTAAAACTACATTCGTGCAATATGCGTTGCAATTCCATTAAATTTTCTTGTGTTTTTACAACAATTCCAGCTTCTTTTGCTGCGTTTTTAGCTAATTCCGCCTCTTTCTTTGCTAATTCTGCTTCGTGAAATGCTTTTATTGAAAACCGCCTACTCTCTATTGAAAAATACAAACCAGCAACAGATAATCCAATCCCTAAGATTCCCATCAAAAGAGAGTAAGTATCAGGATTTTCATATCTCCAAAATGGTAGTGTTTCTATCTGTAATATTAGCATTTCTCCATTATTTTCTATTTTTAAAATGACTTATAACTATCATTTATACAAATATAATCAAACAAAATTAAATTTCCAAAATTAGTGAAAAATAATTTAGTGTGTAATGTTGAGCAGAAATACCACAAAAAATGTATTTCACTCATCACTACACACTATTTCACTACACACTAAAGCTATGCTTGTATCAAAACGCAACGGTTGTTCATCAAATCTTCTTCTATTTTTTTGTATTTGACATCTTTCAAAACTGTGCCATCTGCGTAACGTACAGATACTTTTTGATTGCGGTCAGCTATTTTCAAAGATTTTAGCGGAGAAGTAACCTGCACAGGCGTTGGGTCGTTGTATTCTGGCTCATCTTCATCAAAACTTTCTTTTTGCAAGATAATTTTTTGTTGTTCTTGCCTTTGATATTCTTCTTCCATTGCTTGCATTTGGTTAGGGTCTTCTCCTGCAATTTCCGCACGCATCAAAAAGCTAGAAATATCCCCATCAACACGCCTAATAAAGTTTTTGAACATTTTAAAAGCCTCAAATTTATATACCAAAAGTGGGTCTTTTTGCTCGTGAACTGCCATTTGAACAGATTGTTTCAGTTCGTCCATTTCGTGCAAATGTTCTTTCCATTCTTGGTCAATGATAGCCAATGTTACGTTTTTCTCCATAGAAGTCAAAAGCTCCATTCCTTGCGTATCAACCGTTTTTTTGATGTCTGCCACAACATAAAGCTGTTTTTTGCCATCTGTAAATGGAAACTGGATAAACTGATATTCATTACCAATTTCCTCAAAACGCTGTTTCAAGATAGGAAACGCATTATCCGCAGTTGATTTTTTCTTTTCCTTATAATGAACAATGGCATCTTGATAAAGTTTTCTTCCAATTTCTTTGGTATCTTTTCCAAAAACCTGATTGGCAGTCATTGGAGGTGCAAAACCTAATTTAGAAACACATTCTATCTCAAAATCATCATAATTATCAGGGATTTGTAATTGTTCTGAGACGCCTTGTGCCGTATTATAGAAAATATTGTAAATATCAACCTCCAGTCTATCACCAAAAAGCGCATTTTTGCGGCGGCGGTAAATCTGTGTACGTTGCATATTCATCACATCATCATACTCCAAAAGGCGTTTTCTGCTTCCAAAATTATTTTCTTCTACCTTGCGTTGCGCTCTTTCAATAGACTTTGTAACCCAAGAATGTTGGATAACTTCACCTTCTTTCAGCCCCATTCTATCCATCAATTTAGCAATGTTATCAGAGCCAAAAAGGCGCATCAAACTATCCTCCAAACTCACAAAAAACTGTGAACTTCCAGGGTCTCCTTGACGACCAGCACGACCACGCAACTGCCTATCCACACGCCTAGATTCATGGCGTTCTGTACCAATAATGGCAAGTCCGCCTGCCGCCTTAGATTCTGCCGTAAGTTTAATATCCGTTCCACGACCAGCCATATTGGTAGCTATTGTAACCGCACCTGTTCTACCTGCTTCTGCTACTACCTCTGCCTCTCTTGCGTGTTGTTTGGCATTCAATACATTGTGTTTGATACCTCTCATATTTAGAGAACGGCTTAAAAGCTCCGAAATCTCCACAGAAGTTGTACCCACAAGCACAGGACGACCAGCCGCTACCAATCTTTGTATTTCATCTATTACTGCACCGTATTTTTCACGAGCCGTTTTAAACACTAAATCTTCTTCATCTTTTCTTAAAATCTTTCTGTTGGTTGGAATAACAACCACGTCTAGTTTGTAGATGTCCCACAATTCACTTGCTTCAGTTTCAGCCGTACCTGTCATTCCAGCGAGTTTATGGTACATTCTGAAATAATTTTGTAGTGTAATGGTAGCATACGTTTGGGTAGCATCTTCAATTTTGACGTTTTCTTTTGCCTCCAATGCTTGGTGCAAACCGTCAGAATAACGTCTTCCTTCCATCACACGCCCTGTTTGCTCATCAACAATTTTTACTTTTCCATCAACAATAATGTATTCTGTATCTTTTTCAAACATACAATATGCTTTCAAAAGTTGGTTAATAGTGTGAATACGCTCTGCTTTGGTAGTATAATCTTCTATGAGCTTCTCTTTTCTTTCTGCACGCTCCTCACTAGAAATATCTTTGCTGTTTTCAATTTTGGAGATTTGTGTACCAATATCTGGCAAAACAAAAAACTTAGGGTCTTCACCAGAAGAAGTAATCAAATCCAGCCCTTTTTGTGTCAGTTGAATTTCGTTTGTACGTTCTTCAATAGTGAAAAAAAGCGGCTTGTCAGCTTCAGGCATCAGTTTTGAGTTTTCCGCAAGAAAAACAGCTTCTGATTTATTTAAGAGAACTTTCATACCAGTTTCTCCTAAAAATTTTATCAAAGGTCTGCTTTTTGGAAGTCCTCTAAATGCTCTAAATAGAGAAACACCTGCTTCTTTATCATTAGCAGCTAATTTCTTTTTAGCATCATTCAAAAATTCATTTACTATCTGTTTTTGGGCTTCTACAAGTTTTTGAATACGAGGTTTTAGAGCGTGGAACATTTCATCTTGTCCAGTACGAGAAACAGGTCCAGCAATGATAAGTGGCGTTCTTGCATCATCAATAAGCACAGAATCCACCTCATCAACCATTGCGTAGTGGTGTTTGCGTTGTACGAGTTCTTGTGGGTCACGTGCCATATTGTCACGTAAATAATCAAAACCAAATTCATTATTCGTGCCATACGTAATATGTGCAGCATAAGCACGTCTGCGGGCATCAGAGTTGGGCTGATGCTTATCAATACAATCTACAGACATTCCGTGAAACTCAAAAAGTGGTGCCATCCACTCGCTATCACGTTTTGCAAGATAATCATTGACCGTAATAATATGTACACCTTTTTCTGCCAAAGCGTTCAAAAATGCAGGAAAACTAGCTACAAGGGTTTTTCCCTCTCCTGTACCCATTTCCGCTATTTTTCCTTGATGAAGCACCACACCGCCAATAATTTGTACGTCATAATGCAACATATCCCATTTAACTATATTCCCAGCAGCAACCCAAGAGTTTTTCCAATAGGCTTTACCATTTCTAATTTCTACATTAGGTTTATAAACAGCTATTTCTTCATCAAAAGGCGTAATTGTAACTTCTATTTCTTCATTTTCCTTAAACCTTCGTGCCGTTTCTTTAATAACTGCAAATGCTTCTGGCAATATTTCCATCAAAACCTCTTCTAATAGCTTGTCTGCATCTTTGCTTACTGTATCTATTTGAGTAAATATTTTCTCTTTTTCAGCTACATTTGGCTGATTTTCAGCTTGTTGTCTTAGTGTTGCGGTTTGCTCATCAAAAGGGCGTAATTTATCTTTGATGATAGTTTTGAGGGTGATTGTACGTCCACGCAACTCGTCATTAGAAATATTTTGCAAACGTGCATATTCTGCATTGACACGCACCACGTAAGGCACAAGCTCTTTACGGTCTTTATCTATTTTTGAGCCAAACACTTTGGCAAGCACTCTAGCAACTAAATTGGACATTTTGAATTGAATTGTGAATTGTGAATTGTGAATTGTGAATTAAATACACAAATACCTCTTTTTATTTTTTTGAATTTTTAAAATTCCCTGCAAATTTAATTCCTTTTTTTGATTTTACCTACTAAATAGCTACTAAAAAAGTAGCAGAAACAAAAAAACGGAAATTTTGTCAGTAAAATTTCCGTTTTTAATTATTTTGTGGCAAAAAGTCAGTTAAGAGAAGCACTGAAAACTGTTTTTGGTAGCTATTCATCTGCATTATTCCGCAACCTCTCTAACTCGGCATTGTATATTGCCTTTACTTCTTCTAGTTCTTTAATTATTTTTTCATAGTTCCCCCTAATTTCGCTATTAGAATTACTTATTTCATCTTTGATAATATCCCTATTGGTTGTCCTTGAATTAACGATATTGACCAACAAAATAATACTAATAAAAGTTGATAAGATACCAAAAGACCAACCTAAAACCTCAAATCTTTTGTCATTATTCGTTTCAACTCGTTTTATTTCAGCTTCTATCAACAACATTTTATTATTCAAATCTAAGGTCAAACTGTCTTTTTTTGTTAATTTGATTTTGTCAATTTTGTACTCTACTTGTTTTAGACTTTGTTTGAGAAAATTATTTTGCCAAAAAGTCCCATAAATGTAGGAAACGAAAACCAAGAAAAACACAGAAGTAAATAGATTTACCAAAACAAAAACATAATTTTTTTTCAATTTTATCCAAAAACTTGTCATAATTTTTTACAAATCTATATTCTAAATTTAGTGTTGTACCAGATAGCGTGCCTATCATTTCAGAGGTTTTGATTCTATCTATATGCGGTATGTCTTTATCATCAATGATATTTGAATACAGTTTATCAAAATCAAAGCTATATTTTTTGAGCATTGCTTCATACTCTGTATCAGACATTCCTCCAAGTTGGCTCAATAATTCTTTTATTTCAAGAAATTCACTGTAGCCTACAATACGGTTTCTCGTGAGCATTATTAACTTTTTGAGCCTATCAATTTTGTTGTTATATATTTGTTTATCAGTCATAATAATGTGAAGTTATGTGATAGTTTTTATTCACAAAGATAATGATTTTTTTGTTTTTTTATATCTTTTTTGAAAAAAAAGCGTTATATTGCTAATCAGCAAATTTGCAAATAATTCCTTTCTAAACATATCACAATGAATTTATATAAAAAATATCCTAAAACTGCCAAAATAGCTATTTTCACAATGGTGATAGGTGGTTTTGTGGCACTCAAACCACTTGATAATCCTTTTGAAATAGCCAAAAATATAGAAACTTTTGCCTCTCTCTACAAAGAAGTAAATACCTATTATGTTGATGAGCTAAATCCCAACAAAATGATGAAAACCGCCTCTGATGCTATGCTCAAAAGCCTAGACCCTTATACGGTTTTTTATACAGAAGACCAAGCGGAAGACTACCGCATAATGACCACAGGCGAGTATGGTGGCATTGGTGCGACCATTGCCACACGTAATGGGCGTGTGCTTGTAAGTATGCCACAAGAAAAATATCCTGCTTATAAGGCTGGTTTGCGTGCTGGTGACGAAATTTTGGAAATTGATGGCAAAAAAGTGGCAGGCAAAAAAGATGCTGATATTTCTAAACTGCTCAAAGGACAAGCAGGAACAAGTGTCAAAATTTTTGTCAAAAAATATAACAAAACAGCCCCAGAATATGTCAATGTGGAGCGTGGAGCTATTAAAATTGATAATGTAACCTATTTTGGAATGATAACAAATGACGTGGGTTATATTAGCTTAGATGATTTTAATCAGTCGGCTAGTGTAGAAGTGAAAAATGCCCTAGAAGACCTTAAAAAGAAAGGCGCAAAAAATATCATTCTTGACGTACGTGGTAATCCTGGTGGGCTTTTGAATGAATCTGTCAATATTTGTAATCTTTTTATTGATAGAGATTTGGAAGTTGTACAAACAAAAGGTAAAAATCCGCAATGGAATAGAGCTTACAAAGCTCTTAATGCTGCTGTAGATACAGAAATACCACTGATTGTACTTGCCAATGGGCGTAGTGCATCTGCCGCAGAAATTGTTTCTGGTGTTTTACAAGATTATGATAGAGCCGTACTTATTGGACAGAGAACTTTCGGAAAAGGGCTTGTACAGGCTACATTTAGGCTTCCTTATAATACACAAGTGAAAGTTACGACATCTAAATATTACATTCCTAGTGGAAGATGTATCCAAGCATTAGATTATTCTCATAAGTCGGAAGATGGTGTAGCAGGAAAAACAGCTGATTCTTTGCGTAGAGCCTTCAAAACAAAAGGTGGACGTACTGTTTATGATGGTGCTGGACTTGAACCAGACATTTTGCTAGAAGCAACTGATAATTTGCCTGTGATTGCTAGTCTAATTGGTCAAAATCATCTTTTTGATTATGCCAATATTTATGCCACAGATAATAAAACTATCAAACCTGCACTAGAATTTTCGTTGTCTGATGCTGAATACCAAGCATTTGCAACGTGGCTAAAAGGTAAGAAATATGATTACCAAACGCCACTAGACAAACAGGTAGAGCAACTTTCAGAGATTATTAAAAAAGATAAAAATAACGCTAATCTTCAAACAACAATTAATAATCTCAAACAACAAATCTCACAGAATAAAGCAAACGACATTCTTACCCACAAAAAAGAGATTAAAAGGCGTTTGGAAGAGGAAATTGTAGCGAGATATTACCAAGAAAGAGGCGTTGTAGAAGCAGGTTTTGGTGAAGACCCAGAAGTACAAGAAGCTCTCAAACTCTTCAAAGACAAAGCCAAAATGATGAAAATTTTGAGAAAACAATAATTTTTGAGGTACGAAGTTTGAAGTACAAGGTACGAAAATTGAAGTACGAAACAAAAAACTGCTTATAAGTTCTTATAAGCAGTTTTTATTTGTATAGAATTTTTAATAGAAAATAAAATCATTTATTTTTTGCTTAAATAAAAACAAATACTTACCTTTGCACCACAATTAAAGTCAGTATCATTTTTCCAAAATCAGTTCTATGTATTCTAAAAATTTCTCTGTAAAAGCATTATTTGTATGCTTGATTGTTCTTATGATGAACGCTAATGCGTTTGCACAAAAGAAAATCTACGAAAATCCAAAAATGAAAGCTATTGCGCCTACACACAAAATTGTGGCTATTTTGCCTTTCAACGTAACTATTAAAATGGTGAAATTGCCAAAAGGAACAACGCAAGACGACATCGTCAAACAACAAAAAGCAGAAGCAACCAACATTCAAAACAGCGTTTACACGTATCTTTTGCGTAAATCAAAGAAATATACAGTTAGTTTTCAAGACGTTTCTAAGACAAACGTATTGCTTAAAAAAGCAGGTATTACTGACGAAAATGTAGGAGAAAAAACTATGGACGAGTTGGCAAAACTTTTAGAAGTTGATGCAGTTATTGGTGGAACTATCGTTACAGATAAACCTATTTCTGAAGGTGCGGCTATTGCAAAAGCATTTTTGTTTGGTTTTGGTGGAAAATCTACAGAAGCAAAAACTACAATGACTATCCATAATGCAGCTGATGGAGAGCTTTTGTGGCGTTATGACCGTACAGTAAGTGGCGGTTTGGGTAGTTCTACTGATGATTTGGTAGAAGCTATGATGCGTCAAATTGCTCGTAATTTCCCTTACGACAAATAAGCCTTTTTGAGGTACGAAGTTTGAAGTACGAAATATAAAAACCCGCTTATAGTTCTTATAAGCGGGTTTTATATTTTATCTTAACTCACAACTTTTAACATCTTAATGAAAAAACTCTTTCATCTTATCAAAAAATCCTTTTTCTTCTTTTCCAGGATTAGGAATGAAGTTTTTGGAATGTTGCAGTTTTTCTAGCATAGTTTTTTCTTCTGATGAAAGTTTTTGCGGTGTCCAAACATTGACATAAATCAATTGGTCGCCACGACTATAACTATTTATCTCCTTAATTCCCTTGCCTTTCAAGCGCAAAATACGCCCACTTTGTGTTCCTGGCTCAATTTTTATTTTTACTGCACCATCAATAGTTGGTACTTCCACAGATGCACCCAAAACGGCATCAGTAAAACTAATATAAAGGTCAAAAATAACATTTTGTCCTTCTCTTTTGAGTTTTTCGTCTTCTTCTTCCTCAATAACTATTAACAAATCACCATATTCTCCACCACGTGTAGGATAATTTCCTTTTCCTTGCATAGTGAGTTGCATACCACCAATCACGCCTGCAGGTATGTTTAAGCTAATAACTTCTTCTTCTAGCGTCTTTCCTTCACCATTGCAAGGGACACATTTTTGAGTAATCATCTGACCAGAACCGCTACAAGTTGGACAAGCTGCTGCCGTAACCATTTGTCCCATCATTGTATTAACTGTTCTGCGGACTTGTCCAGTTCCGCTACAAGTAGTGCAATTTTGCAGATGTGAGCCACTTTTTGCACCATTTCCACCGCAAGACTTACAAGCAACGTGACGTTTTACTTTGACTTTTTTCTCAACACCATCAGAAATTTCTTGTAAATTTATTTTAAGTTTGATGCGCAAATTTGAGCCTTTGACTCTCTGACGACCACGTGAGCCACCAAAAGAATCTCCAAAACCGCTTCCAAAAATATCTCCAAATTGTGATAAAATATCTTCAAAACCACCGCTAAAATCTTGTCCGCCACCACCGCCACCGCTCATTCCAGCGTGTCCGTATTGGTCGTAGCGTTGTTTTTTGGTGGCATCACTAAGTACGCCATAAGCCTCTGCGGCTTCTTTAAATTTATCTTCTGCTGCGTGGTCGCCAGGGTTTTTGTCTGGGTGATATTTGATAGCTGCTTTTTTGTAGGCTTTTTTTATTTCATCTGCTGATGCGTTTTTGGAAACCTCCAATATCTCGTAATAGTCTCTTTTTGCCATAATCTTTTAATTGTGAATTGTGAATTATGAATTGTGAATTATGAATTGTGAATTAAAATACATTGTTTGGTGTATTTTAATTCACAATTCACAATTTAAAATTTAAAATTCCTTTATTGTCCTATAACTACTTTTGCAAACCTGACAACTTTCTCGCCAAGTGTGTAGCCTTTTTCTACTGTATCTACAATTTTACCTTTCAAATCTTCTGTTGGTGCTGGTATTTGCGTAATTGCTTCGTGTTTTTCAACATCAAAAACCTCTCCATTAGAATGAATGGGCATAAGTCCTTGACGTTCCAAAGATTTCAAAAACTTACCATACACTAATGTAATGCCATTTTTGACAGATTCAATACTTGTTTCTGGTGCATCCATAGATTTTGCAGCACGTTCAAAATCATCTAAGACAGGCAAAAGTTCCAAGATAAGTTTGGCGTTTGCTTGCTCCAAAAACTCCAGTTTTTCTTTGGCAGTTCTACGTCTAAAATTTTCAAAATCAGCTAACAAACGTAAATATTTATCTTTTTGGTCTGCAAGTTCTTGCAATATTTTATTAGAAATGCCTTCAGGTGTATGTTCAGCAGCTATTTCTTCTGCGGTAACATTGTCAGTAATGCCATTACTTGCTTCAAAATTATTAGTATCATTCTGATTATCAGCCTCATTTGTTACGTTTGGCACTTCTTCTGTTTCTAAAGTTTCTATGTTTTCTGTAGAAATATTATCAGATTTTTCCGTAGGAATGTCTGTTTTTGGCGTTTTGTCTGTATTTTCGTTCATAAAAAATAGGTTTTTAAGACTTTGGATAAATGTGCGCAATTGCTTAGTAATTTTATAAAACCTATAACACAATTTTTTTGCCAAAAGTTATTTATCCACTAAAAACTGCCATATTGACAGGGAAAATATCTGACTTATTCTTATGTTATTTGAGAATATTTTAATTTTTAGCATCATTTTTGCTGATTTTTGGATAATATTTTTTACTAAATCTTATCTTTTCCACCAAAAACAACTTTTTTATGTACAGATTTCTCCTGAAAAACACTTTCAAAACGCTCTTAATGAGCCTTTTTCTCTTCTTTCTAATAAGTTGCGAAAAACCTTGTGAGCCAACTGAAGAACCAAAACTAGAAGCTAGATTTGCTGGTATGATTCCTATTAAATTTAAGAAAATCTATGCCGTAGGTACTAACAAAATTGCTTTTGAAGCTATTCCATCAAGGCTTTTACAAGTACCAAATAGTGAACTTGAAACAGTCATTTTACCTATCAATCTAAATGCAAAAACTACCAAATACATTCTTGAAAGTGACACACGTACAGATAGTATCACCATAGCCTACGACTTGCAAACCAACTATACTGCAAAGTGTGGGCTTACTTTTATCCTCACTAATATGCGTGGCATACCAGAGCAAAGCAGCTTTAAAGATGTGGAAGTAAGGTATTATGCACCAGGAAAAAGACAGCAAGCCTTTGGGTTTGAGATACCTTATGAAGCAAGTTTTGTGATGCTTGTACGCTACTAAAAATAATTTCACTTTTAAAAACATCAAAACAGAATGAAAAATATTTTATCTCTTATGATAGTTATTTTAGGGTTATTTATTCCTAAATACTCCAAAGCTCAAGATACTACTATAACCAAATTTGGAAGCAAACAGTTAATTGTAGGTATAGATGTAGGTGTGCTTGCTGTTGCTAAATTACGAGCTGTGCCACTTACGTTGCGTTATGCTACTTCAAATAGAACCGTTGCAGTTTTTTCCTTGGGATACGCAGATTTTCGCTCTGATTCTGTAGTTAAAAGTGGCACTAATTATAAAAGTGCAGGTTTTTATATCAGCACAGGTGTTGACCATATTTTTACGTGGAATAAAGGTACAAAAGGTATTTGGTGCGGTGGTACTAGTATTATTTTCAGCAGAACATCAGAATCAATGAATTATACTTTTAAAGGCAATTCTTTTGCTGATTATGTAGGAAAAGTAAACAGAGATATGAATATTATTGGTTTAGAAGCACGTATGGGATATTTATACGCTATCACAACTAAAATACAACTTTATACAGGTTTTAGATGTGTTTTTGCTGAGGCTAATAAAGATAACTTTAGAAGTTTGCCTGTCAGATATATTCCTGGAATAGGCTACAATGCCCTGAAAAATACGAATATTATCCCTACTTTTGAGTTGAAACTCTACTACAAAATCTTTTAATTAGCGAAACAACTTTCCAAAAGTTTCCAACTTTTGGAAAGTTTAAGCAGAATTTCACTTCCCCTAAAAATTCCCTAGAATATCCAAACAAAATTCCTATTTTTGAGAAAATTTAAGCATTTAATTTTCATTATTCCTTAATAATCCTCAAAATATCTCTTGAAAACTTTTATTCGTCTTTTTGCGTACCTGCAACCTATTGCAAAACCTGCGTTTTTATTCATTTTCTGCTCCATTTGCGCTGCTGTTTTTGGCGTAATCAATCTCACTCTTTTCATTCCTTTGTTAGACGTTCTCTTTGGCAATGTAGATGTTACCAAAATCCCTGTAAAACCTGCTTTCAACCTCTCTATGACCTTCGTCAAAGAGAATTTTAACTACTATATGCTCACTACTTTTAGCCAATACGGCAAAGTAGGTCCACTTTATTTTGTTACTAGCGTGGTAATGGTGTCGGTTATCCTCTCAAACATATTTAGATATATCACCACTTGTTTGATAGAGTTCCTAAAAATGCGTTTAGTTACACGTTTACGAAAAGAAGTCTTTGAAAGAACAACTAATTTGCATCTTGGCTACTTCTCCACCCAAAGAAAAGGAGATATTATTTCACGTATTATGGGCGACATCTTCAATATAGAAGTTACCATTGTAAGTTCTTTTAAAGCAGTTTTCAAAGAAAGCATCACGCTTGTCATTTCTTTTGTAATATTGTACAATATCTCTCCAGAACTCTCCCTATTTTCTTTAATATTTATCCCTATTTCAGGAGGATTTGTGGCTTTATTAGTGAGTAAGCTACGTAAACACTCCAGTTTGGGGCAAGATTCACTAGGAAAGCTCAATAGTATTCTTGATGAGATGCTGGGTGGACTTAGAATTGTAAAAGGATTTAACGCTACCGCCTATATCAATAAGAAATTCTCTGATGAAAATACATTTTATGCCAATACAACAAAAAGAATTGCTTACCGCAGAGAACTTTCTTCTCCTTTCTCTGAAGTAATGGGTGTAATGATAATTACAGGCATCATTATTTATGGTGGTTTACTAATATTAAAAGGAGAAAGTACCCTTACAGCTGCACAATTCTTTGGTTTTGTAGGAATTTTCTCCCAAATAACACAACCCATCAAAGAAATTACGAATACTTTTGGGCAAACGCAAATCAGTTTGGTGTCTGCAGAAAGAGTTTTTGTACTAATGGATACAAAACCTCTCATCACTAGTCCAAAAAATGCCCATAAAATAGTAGAATTTCAAAAAGAAATAGCCTTTAATGATGTATTCTTTCATTATAATGAGGGTGAAGAAGTATTAAAAGGCATTAGTTTTAAAATTCCCAAAGGAAAAACTGTTGCGCTTGTGGGTACATCAGGCGGAGGCAAGTCCACTATTGCAGACCTCTTACCCCGCTTTTATGACCCTATCAAAGGAAACATTACTATTGACAATGTTGATTTAACAGCCTGTGATTTAGAGAGTTTGAGGGCGCAATTAGGGATTGTTACTCAAGAACCAGTATTGTTTAATGATACTATCTTTAATAATATTGCCTTTGGTATCTCCGCAACGGAAGAACAAGTAATTACTGCTGCTAAAATTGCTAATATGCACGAGTTTATTATGGAAAAACCTGACGGCTATCAAACTAATATTGGCGACAGAGGTGCTATGCTTTCTGGTGGACAAAGGCAAAGGATAAGTATTGCTCGTGCTATTTTGCGTAACCCTCCTATTTTGATACTTGATGAAGCCACATCTGCCCTTGATAACAAGGTGGAGAAGCTCGTACAACAAGCATTAGACAATTTGATGAAAGATAGGACTTCCTTAGTAATAGCACACCGCCTTACTACAATACAAAATGCTGATGAAATTATTGTTTTGCAACGTGGAGAGATAGTAGAGCGTGGTACACACAACGAACTTATGATGAATAAAGATGGTATTTATGCCAGACTTTACCGTAGCCACGAAGAACATTAATAATTTGACAATATTTACATGCAATTTGTAGTTTTTTACGTGTAAGTTGTAGTTTTTTACGTGTAAGTTGTAGTTTTTTGCGTGTAAATTGTGGTTTTTTGCGTGTAAATTGTGGTTTTTTGCATGTAAATTGCCAATGTTTGCGTGTACAACGTCAATGTTTATGTGTACAACGCCAATATTTATGTGTACAACGTCAATGTTTACGTGTACAACGCCAATGTTTACGTGTACAACGCCAATGTTTATGTGTACAACACCAATGTTTATATATACATTAACAAATAACAAATAAAAACTGTAGTAATATTTATTTTTAACTTGCTTATACAAATGAAAGAAGGCGTTTTTTTGAAAAGAAATAGAGATAAATGGTTAGAAATGGAGAAAGAAAGCCAAAATATCTCCAAAGTTCACCCTGATAGGCTATCTGATTTGTTTATAGAGCTAACAGATGATTTGTCGCACTCACGTACAAATCATCCTAAAAGCCCTACAACAACATATCTTAACGCTTTAGCAGTAAAAGTGCATCAGGCTATCTACAAAAACAGGAAAGAACGAGGCAGTCGTTTCATTACTTTTTGGACAGAGGAGCTTCCGTTAGTGTTTTACCACGCCCGTAAAGAAATTTTGATGTCTGCTATTATATTTTTTGGGGCTGCCTTGATTGGTGTTTTCTCCTGTGCTTATGATGATAGCTTTGTACGTTTAATTTTGGGAGATGGTTATGTAGATATGACACTCCGTAATATTGAAAAGGGCAATCCTATGGGCGTTTATCAAGAACAAAATGAAGTAAGTATGTTTTTTAGCATATTTTTTAATAATATTCGTGTGTCGTTTTGGGTATTTATTTGGGGAGGGCTAGAAACTGTTTACGTACTTGGCGGTACATCAATGTTTCCTTTGTTTGCATTATTATCTGTTGGAACTGCTTATAGGTTATTTACCAATGGTGTGATGCTTGGGAGCTTCCAATTTTTCTTTTATCAAAAAAACCTTTTTGTAGAGTCTGCCTCTGTGATATGGTTGCACGGTGTAGTAGAGATTTGGGCTATTGTGATAGCTGGAGTGGCAGGTATTTTGATAGGAAATAGTATTTTATTTCCACAAACCTATACTCGTTATGCCTCATTCTTGAAAGGAGCAAAAAACGGTGTCAAAATTATCTTAGGAATGGTGCCATTCTTCTTTTTAGCAGCATTTATAGAAAGTTTTATCACTCGTTATGCTGATATGTCTATGATTATTAAGTTGTTTATTATCTTTGGTTCTTTGGTTTTTGTGTTGTATTATACTATTTTGTTGCCTGTTATTTGTTATAAGAAGACACTTTTGGCAGAAGATTTAAAATAGCATTATTTTTTTTCATAAGATAGTATTTATAACAATCTTAATTTTGATTTTTGGTATTTTTTTGGTATTTTTGCGATGTTTTATGAAATAGAATAAAACAAAAAATCACACTCAACTTACATTTGAGCCGTTATGACACAAAAAAACTATTCAATTTTGTTGTATTATTGTTATACAACCATTACAGATACAGAAAAATTTAGGGAAGCACACCATCTTTTTTGCATTCAAAATAATATTCGTGGACGCATTATTGTCGCAAAAGAAGGACTAAATGGCACTGTTTCAGGTCTTCACGCTGATTGTGTGTTGTATATGGAACATTTAAAAAATGAAGCAGTTTTTGCTGATTTTTCTAACATTGATTTCAAAATAGAAACCCACGACAAACATACTTTTGAAAAAATAAATGTTCGTCTGAAAGATGAAATAGTATATTCTAGCCTTGCAGACATCAATCCAAATGAAAAAACTGGCATTCATTTAGCTCCAAATGATTTTAAGAAAATGAAAGATGAGCAAGATGTAGTGATTTTAGATGTACGTTCTAATTATGAACATAAATTAGGCAAATTTAAAAATGCGGTTACGCTTGATATGGAAAATTTTAGAGAATTTCCTGAAAAGGTAGCAGAATTATCTCATTTAAAAGACAAAAAAATCATTACTTATTGCACAGGTGGCATAAAATGTGAAAAAGCAAGCGCATTTTTGTTAGAACAAGGTTTTGAGAATGTTTATCAGTTACACGGCGGTATTATAAAATATGGGATAGAGGCTGGAGGTGAAGATTTTGAAGGAAAATGTTATGTTTTTGACAACCGTATTGCCGTTGATGTAAATTCCGTTAATCCAAGTGTGGCATCTACTTGTTATGTGTGTGGTACGTCTTGCTCACGTATGGTAAATTGTGCCAATGCAGCTTGTAATAGCCATTTGCCTATTTGCGAAAGTTGTGGCTGGACGTTAGAAGGAGCTTGCTCTGTTGCTTGCCAAACGCACGCACAAAAACGCCCTTATGATGGCACAGGTTATTATGCACGCAAACCAAATGGTTATAGTGCTATGAAAAGCTGGAAAATTACGACCAAAAATTACAGTGAAAACGTGTAAATAGTTGTGAATTATGAGTTATGAATTAAATACAATTTTTTAACTTCGTGGTTTGTATCCCATCTCTTCTAGTAAGTTAAGGAAAATATACTGTCGCTTAGCTCCAGCTAAGTGACAACTATCATTAGGCATCTTGCCTAAGCAAGTTAAAACATTATTTCTAAAGGCTGGAAGCCTTTTTATAGTCGTCACTTGCCAAGAGGCAAGCGACAGTAAACCTTTAACTTAAAAATATTATGAAAAAGCTATTTTTTCTATTTATCTTTTCTTTGATTTCTTTTGCTAATCACGCCCAAAAAGCAACTTTTTTGGTGCTTGATGCAGAAGATTTTGCGCCTATTCCACAGGCAATTGTACACTCGCATATAGATGCAGGAGGCAAACAACATACTGAAAAAAACGGAACTGTAACAGTTTTTTTGGCAAAAAATGATGAGATTTTGATAGAACATATTGGTTTTTATCCTTTGCGCCTTGTCATCAAACAACATAAGGAATTTGATTATTCACAGACAATTATTGTGCATCTTACACCTCTTGCGTCACATCACAAACACGAGAGTGAGTTTACAGGCAAAAAACGCAAAAAAGACATCAAATCAGAGTTTGACTTTACACACCCAAAAACAAATGTGGACAGTGGCTTGGAAATACACGTTTTTGAGCATTATGGTGCAAAAGAAAAACGTGCTACGTGGACACAAACGCAACAAGAAAAATACAAAGGTAATTTCAATATCCTAAAATTAAATATAGACAAATAACTTTGAAGTGTGAGATAGGAAGTGTGAGGTGTGAAGTAAATACATTGTTTGCGACAAAGTTTATTACAAATCACTTCACACTTCACACCTCACACTTCACACTTCACACCTCAAAAAATGATTTCTAAGGATTTGGATTTAGCAGAGAAACTTTTACGAGCTGGGGAACTTGTGGCTATTCCAACAGAAACCGTTTATGGGCTGGCTGCTAATGCCCTTGATATTGATGCTGTTACTAAGATTTTTGAAGCAAAAAACCGCCCAACATTTGACCCACTTATTATCCATACGGATACGTTAGAAAAAGTCAAAAGTTTCGTTGTTGATTTGCCACAACTAGCGGAAACGCTAGCCACACACTTTTGGGCAGGTGCATTGACACTGCTTTTGCCTAAAAAAAATATTATACCTGATTTAGTTACGTCAGGTATGAACACAGTAGCTATACGCATACCTGCACACCCACTCACGTTGGCACTTTTGGCACGTTTGGAGTTTCCGCTGGCTGCACCAAGTGCTAATCCGTTTGGTTATATCAGCCCAACAACAGCACAACACGTTGAAAATCAGTTGGGTACTAAAGTTCCACTTATTCTTGATGGCGGAGCTTGCGAGGTTGGTATAGAATCCACTATTATTGGTTTTGAAGGTGAAAAAACTATTATTTACCGTTTGGGTGGTATTTCTGTAGAGGAAATAGAGAGAATTATAGGAAAAGTGGAAGTAAGATCTTCTTCTTCTAATCCAAAAGAAACACAAACAGGAATGCACGCACCAGGAATGTTAGAAAGCCATTATTCGCCTAAAAAGCCATTATTTTTGGAAGATTTTAATAAACTCCCTGCACAAAATTTATATGATATTTTAGAAAAATATGATTTGGATAGAATTGGTGGGCTTCTTTTTAGTGAAAATGAACCTAATTTGATGCAAAAAAATATACTATTTCTTTCAAAATCAGGAGATTATGCAGAAGCAACCAAAAATTTATTTGCTATGATGCGTGAGCTAGATTCAATGGATATAGACGTAATTATAGCAGAACTTTTGCCAGAAATAGGGCTTGGACGTGCCATAAACGACAGATTGCGCAGGGCAGCAGTCAAATAAACAACTTAAATTTTATTATCTAAATATTC
>JAYVHJ010000511.1:0-13893 GCA_043771315.1 Raineyaceae bacterium | reverse complement strand
CCAATTTGGAGGTCCTAGTGACCAAAAATATATGCGCAAACAGTTCACAATGTTATTAGAAACTATCCATAATGATAATATGGGAGACCAAAAAGAACTTTTGAAAGAGATTTTTGATGTTTGGAAACAAGATAGAGAACAAACTGATGATGTTTTAGTAATAGGACTTAAAGTTTAATGTTCTAAATAATTTTTTATGCTGTTTTGATTGTTGCTTTTGTATTAACTCAAAACTCACAACTCAAAATTCACAACTAAATTTATATGCAAACTGATTTATATTCTACTACTGCTCTCAAATGTAGCAAACTTATTACGGAGCATTATAGCACTTCTTTTACGCTGGGTATCAAGACGTTGGATAAAAAATTCCATCTTCCTGTTTATGCTGTTTATGGATTTGTGCGTTACGCAGATGAGATAGTAGATACTTTTCACGGACACGATAAAAAAACGCTCTTAGCACGTTTCAAAGCAGATACTTATTTGGCTATTGAAGAAAAAATTAGCCTAAATCCTGTTTTGCACGCTTTCCAGATGGTGGTGAATGAATATAATATTGATAAAAACCTCATTGAGGCATTTTTGTGGAGTATGGAAATGGATTTGAGTTTTACTAATTATACAGACGACAAATACAAAGAATACATTTATGGTTCTGCAGAAGTGGTTGGTTTGATGTGTTTGAAGATTTTTTGTGGCACTGATGTAGCGCAATATGAAGCCCTAAAAAGCCCTGCTTGTAGTTTGGGCGCAGCTTTTCAGAAAATAAATTTTTTGAGAGATATAAAAAGTGATTTTGAAGAGCGTGGGCGCACTTATTTTCCTAAAATTGACTTCCTAAAATTCTCTGAAATAGAAAAAAAAGCCATTGAAAATGACATCAAACAAGATTTTGATGATGCCTATGAGGGAATAAAAAAATTGCCAAAAGCAGCAAAAATGGGCGTTTATTTGGCTTATATTTATTATTTAGAATTATTCAAAAAAATAAAAAATACACCTGCCACTACCATTATGCAACAACGCATAAGAGTAGGCGACACAAAAAAAATGAGTTTATTGTGTGCCGCCTATCTGAAATTTCAACTAACTTCATTGTAAATTTACAATTACTTATCCTTTGATAATCACGCCTGTAGCCTCAAATGTAATAGCTTCTTTTGGCTTTGTGATAGCATCTATTTCTGCTTTTGTTTGCTTAGCATCTTCTGCATAATGTTTGAGTGTTGCTACATCTGTAATGGTTTTTTTAGCCATTCCTTGCATAATTACTTCTTTGCCTTCCATTCCTTCTTTTGGAACAAAAAAACCATAATCTTTAAAAGTAATTTTCATAGTTTTGCCATCTGCAAATTCTACGTCCATCCAACAACCTTTTTTCTTGCAAGTCTGAACAATCTTTGCTTTAATTTTAGTATTGGTAGAATCCATTTTTTCCAACATTTTTGGCAGTTCTGACGCTGCTATTGCATCTTTTTCAGTTATTTTTTCACCAAAAAAAGCATCTTTTGAAGCTGTTTCAGTACCTGTTTTTTCTGTTTTGTCTACTTTGGTGTTATCTTTTGTAGCCTGACCGCAAGAGTACAATGTAGTTGCCAGCGCAACAATAATGGAAAATACAATATTTGATTTTTTCATTTTTTTATTTTTTAGATGTAATTATCTCTGCAAAAATACGAATTTTTTTTAGCTAATTTTAATAATTTTTTTACAAAAATCATACTCATTGGCATCATTTGAGCAGACAATCACCAAACGCTCCGCAAGATTTTGCCTAATTTCGTCTTTGTACCAGTTAATATTTTCAATATCTAGATTAGTTGTAGGCTCATCTAACAACAAAACGGAGGTTTGTGCGTAAAGTGCAAGCCCAAGTTTTAGGCGTTGTTTCATTCCAGAAGAAAAATTTTTGATAAATTTATCTTCTGAATTTTCCAAACGTAGTTTTTTGATAATTTCTTTTGCTGTTTGATTTTGGGAGAATTTTTTAAATTTCTGGTGAAAGTTAATTTGTTCTAATAACGTAAATTCTTCTATAAGTTCTTGATAAGGCGCAGCAAACGACAAATAAGTATAAAAATCATCATTTGAAATGATTTTATTATCTTGTAAATAAATTATTTTTCCTTCTGATTGTGGAAAAAATCCTGCTAAGCATTGTAAAAACGTAGATTTTCCACTTCCGTTTGCACCTGTGATGGCGTATGCTTCTCCACTGACAAATTCATAAGAAAACCCTCTGAAAATCCATTCATAATTAAATTTTTTACCAAAGTTTTCTAAGGAAATTTTAAAAGGCATTCTTGAATTAGAAATTATAAATTAGGAATTAGGAATGAATACATCACCCCATCATTTATTTTTGGTTGATGCTTGTCCTATTTCATTTTTAGCCTGCGTTTTCATTCCTTCATTAAAGCATTTTCTACAACGAGGTTCGTAGCTTTCTTTTTCTCCCAACAAAACAGTAGTATCAATACTCACCAAACGGTACGAATATGCCGCAATACGCCCACATTGCATACAAATTGCTTGCACTTTCGTCACAAATTCTGCAATGGTCATAAGTTCTGGCATTGCACCAAATGGCTTTCCCTGAAAATCCATATCCAAACCCGCTATAATCACACGTTTGCCGTGATTAGCAAGTTGGGTACAAACTTCAACTATCTGATTATCAAAAAATTGCGCTTCATCAATTCCAACAACATCACAATCCCCTGCCAACATATAAATCTCTGACGAACTTTGCACAGGCGTAGAGCGTATGGCGTTTGCGTTGTGGGAAACCACATTTATCTCATCATAGCGGGTATCTATACTAGGTTTGAAGATTTCTACTTTTTGCTTTGCAATTTTTGCCCTATTCATACGGCGGATAAGTTCTTCTGTTTTTCCAGAAAACATAGAGCCACAAACGACTTCTATCCAGCCGACTTTGTCCTCCAATTGGTTTAAATGCGGTTCTACAAACATATTTTAGGTGTGAGATGTGAAGGGTAAGGTGTGAGATGTAAAGTTTTTTTATTGTCGTAAATAATGTATTTACCTCACACTTTAGACCTCACTACTTCAAGTTTAGTTTCTTCTGCTTATTCTTTTGTCCATTTCTTCATTTTCTTGTGCCATTTTTCTGCTTTTTTCTGCTTTTTTGATGGTATTGATAGCAACAGAAATGGCATCTACTACTCGTTGTACAAATGTAAGGCGGTAGCGTGGAATATCTTTTAATGAAAGTAGTTCTAACACCCCAATAGTGCCTTCTGTGGTTTCTAATGGCACAATAAGTACATTTTTTGGACGAGTTGCACCAAGTGCAGAAGTTACTTTTTCGTAAGTATCAGGCACATCACTAATATAAATCATCTCTGCATCTCTAAAAGATTGCCCTATTTGTCCTTCTCCTATTTCTATTTTTTTCTCCAAAAATTTCTTTTTGTTCATTGCATAAGCGGCTTTTGCCTCCAAATAATGGTCTGCTTTATTGGGTTTATCATCATTGATAATAAAAACTGCACCTTGCGTTGCCTCCAAATAATTCACAAGATTAGAGATAACATTGTAGCAAAAATTATCTAGTGTGTCACCAGAGTTGATACGCAAAACATCTGCAAATTTTGCAAGTCCAGCATTTGACCAACGGTCTTGTCTGTCTTTTTCTGCCACTTTTCGTAGTTGGTCACGCATTATTTGCAATGCCCCTACAATACTTTCTTTTCCTTGATTTTCGTCTGTAATGCCTTTATATGCCACATCTAGGTTTCCTTGCCCAATTTCTCTAGAAAACTCTGTTGCATTTTTCAAAATATTAGCCAAATCATTAACATTTTGAGCAATATAGCCTATTTCACTTCTAGAGGTTTCTAGCATTTGTTCGCTCAAATTTCCTTTTGCAAGCTCCCGAGAACTCCTAGAAATAGTGTTAAGAGGATCTAAAAAAAGGTTTTTGACAGTATAATAGATGCCTGCCATCACCAAAACAATCAAATTAGCCACAAAAAGCAAAGCAAGATTTAGGTTATTACGTTTTTTTTCCAAAAACTCGTTATATTCTGTTACTAATTTTTCGTTTTTTTGCAAAAAATCAATATATTTTTTATTTACCCATTGTAAATCTTTTGTATCAGAAATACTATCTTTTAGGCTAAGTTCTGCTCTATTAAGGCGTATATTAAGGTCACGCAAATCTTTGTCATATTCTTTCCAGTCTTTTTGGAGTTCTATAAGTGTGGCAAGGCGGTCGTCTGTGGCTGGAGCAACATTTATCTTCATATTGCGTTCTTCCATATCTTTTGCGCCATTATGCAACAAAAAACGAATTTTCTCATATTTAGCACGCACTTGCGCCAAATCAACAGTTTCTTTTTGCATATCCAACCCCACATCAGCGCATCTAATCAAGATTTTTGTAGAAAAATGTATCTGATTAGCAAGTTCCTTGAGCTCTACACTTTTTTTAGCAGCATTGACATCAGCAGGAGAAATACTAAGAAATTGCGTTATCAGATAGTTTAGGGTGAGCAAAACAGCCAACGCAATAGCAAAAGCGTAAGCAATTTTTCGTATCTTTATATCATTTATTTTCATATTTTTGATAAGGTTTTATCATTTTCTTTTTCATAAAACTCATCTACAAGAAGCTCCGACTGATTTTTATTTTTTGCTGCTGTGGTAGCGAGTACGTCACAACGCTCATTTTCTGGGTTTCCTGCGTGTCCTTTCACCCATGTATAAGTTACACTATGTTTTTTATTGATATTCAGAAATCTGCGCCACAAATCTTCATTTTTTTTACCTACAAAACCTTTTTTCAGCCACCCAAACACCCATTTTTTGTTAATGGCATCAATGACATATTTAGAATCTGAATAAACAGTTGCCAAAGAATTATCATTTTTAAGTGTTTCTAAGGCTACAATAACCGCTAAAAGCTCCATTCTGTTGTTGGTTGTGTGTTTATAGCCTTGAGAAATTTCTTTACGAAATTTTTCAAAAGTCATCACTATTCCATAACCGCCAGCACCAGGATTGCCTATGGCTGCCCCATCTGTATAAATTGTAATCATTTTAATAAATAATGATTGATAAATAAGGAAAATCACTAGCCATTTTTACAGTCGCAAATATATACAAAACTACGTTATTATCAAACAAATAGAGATTTATTTCTTGTTTTATGGCACTAGCACAAAGCACTAGCAATATTTTGAGATTACATAATAAGTTTATGATTTTTTGTGTAAGTTTGCTTTTCAAATCTCAAAATAAATAAAAATGACAGAAAAGAAAAAAGTTACGGCTAGAGAAATTTATGCTTTATTGTTGAATGAATTTAAAATAAAAGAGCAAATTGGTAGCGTGGAGATTATACTTGGTGGAATTTCTGCAAAATATTATGGCAAAGATGCTATTGGAGATTTATTGCAGGAATGGATTGGTGAGTGGCTGAAAAGAAATGATTTTTATTTTAGGCAACCTGCAAATACACAAGAGTTCCCAGATTTTTTGCTTGCAGAAGATAATAAAAGTGGTTTTTTGGAGATAAAAACCTTCAATGCAAATGCTACACCTGCTTTTGATATTGCAAATTTTGATTCTTATAACAAATCTTTGCTTATCAAACCTGAAAGACTTGATGCAGATTATCTAATTTTTGGCTATAAAATGATTGATGCCGTTTTAAGCATAGATAATTTGTGGCTACTAAAAGTTTGGGAAATGGCAGGCACTTCTGGTGCAAATCCTATCAATATGCAAACCAAAAATAGCCAACCTTACAACCTAAGACCTATAAAATGGTATGCTAAAAGTCCTAAGAACAAACCATTTGCAGACAAAATCAGTTTCTTAAATGCTATTTCAGAAACACTTGAAAAATATTCACACAGTACAAGCAATTATAGTGAAAATTGGCTAAAAAATGTAAAAGAAAAGTACCTTGAAAACACAGGAATTACTCTCTAAAATCAACTCTAATGCACCATTTTGTCTTCTATATTTTCCAATATTGCTATTTCCAAAGTATCTAAAATTCTTCCTGCAACGGCTTTTATGACAGGTACAACAACCGTATTACCAAGTAAATCATAGGCTAAATTATCTTTTAGTGGGATTTCGTAGTTTTCTGGATAACCAAAAATTCTTAATCCTTCTCGTATTGTCAGTTTTCTAACGCCTTTGCCATCAGGAACAACAATTTTAACCATATCTGTTGCCACCAAAGTAGGCGCAATCTCAAATGGATTTAAGATTTTATTTATCTCAAAACTTAATTTTCCTGTAACAATATTGTAGCCTTTTGGCTTTGTGTTATCATATACACGAGCCGTAATTGTCCCATTTTCAGTAAGTTTACTTACTAATTTTTTAGGATATTCAAATTTTATATAGCCTTTTTCAACTAAATCATCTAAAAGTATTTTTACATCAATACTTTCAAATAAATTATTGACAGGAAAAAAAGACTGAATTTGAGATAAAGTAAGTGGCATTCCGTCCATCCAATCAATACCAATTTCATTTGCCCATTGTTTTTTCCTACGTTCCTTAAAAAGCCTATTGAGTAAGTTTATTTGTTCTTTTGAACATTCTCCTTTCACGCCAATATCCCAACTATGAATATTATTTTCTCCACCACGTTTGTCTTTAATTGATTTTCCATAAAGTTCTTCTATTGTAAAATATGAAAATAATTTTTTAGTAAAATCAGTATCCATAGTAGGTTTTCCAGTTTCTAAAATATCATTTAGGACTTTATAAACAGGCTCAAAATTATCTAATGATACTTTTTCATTTTTTGTACCAACAATAAAAACCCGTTTTCTAGACTGCGGAACGCCAAAATTCACACTATCCAAAACTTTCCAAGATACTTGGTAATTTAGTTCAGTTTCCAGTTTATACAAAATTGTTTTTAGTGTTCTGCCTATCTCGTCATTTTTATTTTCTAAATCATGTTTTACTAAACCTTCTACATTTTCAAGGATAAAACCTGTGGGTTGATGATATTTTATGATACGCTCTATTTCAAAAAATAAAGTGCCTCTCGTATCTGCAAAGCCATTACGCTTGCCACTTGCGCTAAAAGGCTGACAAGGAAAGCCACCAAATAAAAAATCAAATTGTGGTATTTCTTCATTTTTAACTTGAAAAATATCTCCTACAAAATGCTCGTGTTGATGATTATGTTTTAGCGTTTGAATGGCATAAGGTTTGATTTCAGAAGTCAAAACACATTCAGTTTCAATTTCTCGCTCCTTACAAGCCTGTTCAAAGCCAAGACGAATACCACCAAGACCTGCAAATAAATCAATAAATTTTAGTTTGTTTTTCATTTTTTAGCAAAACTAAGATAATATAGCAAATATATGCTTTTTTTAGTTTAAATTTGAGTTTCTTTTTTCAATGAAATTAAACCCATCAATAAAATGAAAAAACTCTTTATTATTCTTTCTCTACTTATATGTGTAAGTTGCACGCAGGCACAAGTTGATAAAACCACACAAATAACTAAAAAACCAACATTAGTTAAAAGTGTAGGCCAAATGACTGATAAAACAGATAGTTTAGATTTATCAGATAAAGGTTTGACAGAAATTCCTGCAAAGGTTTTCCAGTACAAAAATTTGAAGTATTTGAATTTATATTACAATAAACTCACTTTTTTGCCACCTGAAATAGGACAACTCAAAAATTTAAAAAATTTAGAGCTAAATACAAATCCTCTTACTTCTTTACCTCCAGAAATAGGGCAACTCAAGAACTTAAAAAAGTTAGAACTATTTCTTAATAATCTTACGTTTTTACCCAAAGAAATTGGAGAATTAGAAAATTTAACAGACTTGATTGTATCTAATTATGTAGAAAACCACTTATTAACATCTTTACCACCAGAAATAGGACAACTTAAAAATCTAGTAATATTAGGGTTGCATAATAATAATATTACTTCTTTACCACCAGAAATAGGACAACTCAAAAATTTAAAAGAATTTGATTTATCTAGTACGAAAGTTACTTTTCTGCCAAAAGAAATAGGGCAACTCAAAAATCTCACAAAATTGAAATTGTATAACAATAAATTAACTTCGTTACCCAAAGAAATTGGAGAAATGAAAGAGCTACAACAATTAGAAATAGATGACAATAAACTTACCTCTTTGCCACCAGAAATAGGACAACTCAAAAATCTAAAAAAAATAAGGTTATCTGGAAATAAACTTACATCTTTACCTAGAGAAATAGAAAATCTAACAAATTTAACATATTTGAACTTACAAAATAATCCAATTCCTGATACTGAAAAATTAAAAATTAAAAAAATATTGCCAAAATGTCAAGTTCTTTTCTAAAAAACTCTTTCCAATAAAAAACTTTTTAATTTATTTTTTGGTAATGAAAAAACTATTTGTATCTTTGCAGTCCGAAAGAAAGAAGCATAGCTAAAATAAATATTTTGAGCAAGTTTTCGGCACGGAGCTTCTTTCATACGCTGAAAATACTACTCAATAAACTCCTGTATAATGCACACAGACCCAATAGCCGACTATTTGACAAGGCTACGCAACGCAATTAAGGCAAAGCACCGCATCGTAGAAATTCCTACTTCTAACATCAAGAAGGAAATTACTAAGGTTCTTTTTGAAAAAGGTTACATCCAAAACTACAAATTTGAAGCTCACCCTGAAAAGGCGCACATGCAAGGCACTATCAAAATTGCCATCAAATACAATCCTTTGACAAAAGACCCTGCTATCGTATCTCTCAAAAGAATCAGCAAGCCTGGTCTTAGAAAATACGTATCAGCCGACAAACTGCCACGTGTCCTGAACGGATTAGGAGTAGCAATACTCTCTACATCTAAAGGAGTAATGACCGACAAAGAAGCTCGTACATTACATATTGGTGGTGAAGTTTTGTGCCATATCTACTAATGTTTAACGTAAAAACGAGAAAAAAATGTCAAGAATTGGAAAACTTCCTATCACCCTTCCTGCAAAAGTAACCCTCACAATAGACAAGCAAGTCGTGACGGTGAAAGGACCAAAAGGTGAGCTAAAACAAAGCATAGACCCAGATATTTCTATCAAAATTGAAGGAGAAACTATCACAGTAGAACGCCCAACAGAGCAAAAAAGACACCGTGCATTACACGGACTTTACCGCTCACTTATTGCCAATATGATTACTGGCGTAACTGAAGGATACGTACTAAAACTAGAAATAGTTGGGGTTGGTTACAAAGCAGCAATGCTTGGTACAAACGCAATAGAACTTTCATTAGGCTACTCTCACCCAATATTTTTGGGTTTGCCAACAGAAGTAAAAGCGTCAACGGTTACTGAAAAAGGAAAAGCTCCTGTCATTACACTAGAAAGTAACGACAAGCAACTTATAGGTCAAGTAGCGGCAAAACTCCGCTCATTGCGTCCAGTTGAGCCTTACAAAGGCAAAGGTGTACGTTTCGTTGGTGAAATTATCAGAAGAAAAGCAGGTAAATCTGCTGCCAAAAAATAATAAATAAGATGGCTACTCAAAAAGAACTAAGAAGAACCCGTATCAAAATGGGTATCCGTAAGAGAATTACGGGAACGATGCAGAAACCAAGGCTAACCGTGTTTCGCTCAAATACAGCTATCTACGCACAACTCATAGATGACGTCACAGGCAAAACGCTTGCTAGTGCTTCTTCTAGTGATATTAAGGCAAAAAATCTTAATTTAGCTACGGCTACAAGTGTTGGAAAAACGCTTGCAGAAAAAGCAAAAGCAGCAGGCGTTGAAACCGTTGTTTTTGATAGAAATGGTTACCTATATCACGGCAGAATCAAAGCACTTGCAGAAGGTGCGAGAGAAGGCGGACTTAAATTTTAATTCTAAGATAAGATGAAAATGAATACCAAAGGCAAAGTCGTAAGACAGAGCGAAATGGAACTGAAAGAGAAAGTAGTTGCCATTCAACGTGTGGCAAAAGTAGTAAAAGGTGGTCGCCGTTTTAGTTTTGCCGCTATTGTAGTGGTTGGAAATGGTGAAGGAATTGTAGGTTACGGACTAGGAAAAGCAAATGAAGTTACAGATGCAATAGCAAAAGGTATCCAAGATGCTAAGAAAAACCTTGTGCAAATCCCACTTATCAAACATTCTATACCTCACGAGGCAATAGGAAAGTTTTGTGGTGGTTTTGTGTTCGTTAAACCAGCTGCTGCAGGTACAGGAGTAATTGCAGGTGGTGCAATGCGTGCAGTATTTGAAAGCGTAGGCATAAGAGACGTACTAGCTAAATCAAAAGGTTCATCTAACCCACACAACGTAGTAAAAGCAACTATTAGCGCACTTTTAAGTATGCGTGCGCCTCATACTGTTGCTATGGACAGAGGTATCAAACTTACCAAAGTATTTAACGGATAGTGAATTGTGAATTATGAGTTGTGAATTGTGAGTTAAATACAAGTTGTTCTAAAATCAGTTTGTATTTAATTTATAATTTACAATTCACAATTCACAATTAAAAACTTTATAAAAAATTACCAAAATGGCACAAATCAAAGTAACACAAACAAGTAGCTTAATAGACAGACCAAGAAGACAACATTTAATTATGGAATCTTTGGGAATCCGTGGCATTGGCAAAAGCAAAGTTCACGAAACTTCTCCAACTATTATGGGTATGGTGCGCAAAGTGATGCACCTTGTGAAAGTTGAAAATTTATAATTAGAAGCAACTTCACGAGCAGTTTTTGACTTTCGTGAAGTTTTCTAGCATAGTAACATTATGAAAGTTTCCAACTATTCGTAAAGTTTTCTATCCAATAAAATTATTTTATAGCGACAGCGAAAGCGAGTTAAAAATTAAAAAAATGAATTTAAGTAATCTTAAACCAGCCGTTGGCTCGGTTAAATCTAGTAAAAGAATTGGACGTGGTACAGGTTCTGGTAAAGGCGGTACATCTACACGTGGACACAAAGGAGCGCAATCTCGTTCTGGATACAGCCGTAAAGCAGGTTTTGAAGGTGGTCAGATGCCACTTCAAAGACGTTTGCCTAAATTTGGTTTCAAAAACATCAGCCGTGTTGAATACAAACCTGTAAATATTGAAATGTTGCAAATCCTTGCAGACAAACATAACGTAACTGTTATTGATTTGGCATTTTTGCAAGCACACGGTATTGCTACAAAAAATGACCTTATCAAAGTGTTGGGTAAAAACGGTTTGACAAGCAAAATTGAGGTTAAAGTTCACAAATATTCAAAATCAGCCATTGCAGCTATTGAAAAAGTAGGCGGAACGGCAAGCAAACTCTAATCTAAGAGGAAAATCCATTATGAAAAAGTTTATCCAGACGATAAAAAATATTTTCGCTATTGAGGAGCTAAGAAAGCGTATTATTCATACGCTTCTACTCCTTTTAGTGTTCCGTTTTGGCTCGTATGTTATACTTCCTGGTGTTAATTCAGCAGGTCTTGCTACGTCATTTAATGATGTGCGTGATTTTCTTAATATCTTCTTAGGAGGTGCGTTCCAACGTGCCTCTATTTTTGCACTCGGTATTATGCCCTATATCTCGGCATCTATTGTAGTACAATTGCTTACAATTGCCCTTCCTAGTTTCCAAAAGATGCAAAAAGAGGGTGATTCAGGAAGAAAGAAAATCAATAACATTACTCGCTTGCTCACAGTAGTTATTACGCTAGCACAATCTTCTGCGTATTTGGCTACTACTGTAAAACCAGAGGCAATTAGTCCTAATATCTCACAGACATTCTTTACTATTTCTTCAATGATAATTCTTACTGCTGGTACAATGTTTTGTATGTGGCTAGGAGAAAGAATTACCGACAGAGGTATTGGACAAGGTATTTCTATGCTGATTATGATTGGTATTGTATCTCGTTTTCCTGCTGCTATCATACAAGAAGGTCAAACTCGTGGTATGAATGGTGCTTTATTCTTTGTTTTAGAAATTGCTGCGTTGTTTTTTGTAGTGATGGGCGTTGTACTTCTTACCCAAGCAGTGCGCCGTATTCCTGTTCAGTATGCTAAACAAGTAGTTGGAAACAAAGTTTATGGCGGACAACGTCAGTATATCCCTTTGAAAGTCAATGCGGTAGGTGTTATGCCTATCATTTTTGCACAATCTTTAATGTTTTTGCCTTCTATTTTGGCAGGTGCATTTCAGAATTCAAGTGATACAGCTGGTAGTATTTCACAGACATTTTCTAATCCTAACTCGCTCATTTACAATGCGGTTTTTGCTTTGATGATTATTATATTTACGTATTTTTATACGGCAATTTCTATCAATCCAAAGCAAATAGCAGATGATATGAAACGAAATAATGGTTTTGTTCCTGGTGTACAACCTGGTGAGCCTACGGCAGAATACATAGACAATATTTTATCAAGAGTAACACTTCCTGGTGCATTGTTCTTGGCACTTATTGCTGTACTTCCTGCAATAGTTGGTTCTATGGGTGTTACGCAAGGCTTTGCAGCGTTTTTTGGTGGAACTTCTCTTTTGATTATGGTGAGTGTTGTTTTGGACACACTCCAGCAAATAGAAAGTTACTTACTAATGAAACATTATGAAGGCTTAATGGAAACAGGCAATTTGACAGAAGGAGAAAAAGCAACTACAGCAGTTGTTTAGTCTAATGAAAAATTTAATGAAGTTCGTTTAACTACAAAAAATACCTAAGGTTTAGGGCTGAAAATGCCTTAAACCTTAATGTGTTTTTAGTATTTTGGAGTGGGAAGATTTTGTCAGATATTTTGTAGATACGCACCGCAGTGCGTATCCACCTAGAACAACAAGAAAGTAAACAAAAACATAATAATTGATTTGGAATAAATACATTGTTCTACGTGGATACGCACTGCGGTGGCGTATCTACAAATACATAATACCAATAAAAGGAATAAAAAAACAAAAAATTTATGATTATTCATAAAACAGCAGAAGAAATAGAATTTATCCGCCAAAGTGCGCAAATATTGGGTAAGGCGCACGCAGAAGTAGCTAAACTTATCAATATTGGCGTGAAAACGTCTGTCCTAGACAAAGTGGCAGAAACCTACATTATGGATAATGGAGGCGTACCTTCGTTTAAAAATTATAATGGGTTTCCTTTTACTTTATGTATTTCTGTGAATGAAAATGTCGTTCACGGTATGCCAAGCGACTACGAACTCAAACAAGGAGATATTATTTCTGTTGATTGTGGCGTTTTTAAATTTGGTTTTCATAGTGATAGTGCCTATACGTATGCGGTAGGCGAGATTTCTGAAGCAACACAAAAGTTATTAGATGTTACGAAACAGAGTCTTTTTGAAGGAATTGCAAAAGCTGTAAACAATGCTCGCATTGGAGATGTTAGTTTTGCAATACAGAATTATGCAGAAACAAATGGTTTTTCTGTGGTACGTGAGTTGGTTGGTCACGGAATTGGTAGGAAATTGCACGAAGAGCCAGAAGTACCCAATTTTGGGAAACGTGGCAAAGGAATTACGCTAAAAAGCGGTATGGTCATTGCTATTGAGCCAATGATAAATCAAGGAAAAAAAGAAGTCGTACAAGAAAAAGATGGCTGGACTATCCGTACACGTGATAAAATGCCTTCTGCGCATTTTGAACATACAGTTGCCATACAAAATGGCAAAGCTGAAATACTTACAACATTTGAATATATAGAACAAGTTTTAACCCAAAAATATGGCAAAGCAATCCTCAATTGAGCAAGACGGTACAATAATGGAGGCACTCTCCAATGCAATGTTCCGAGTAAAATTACAAAATGAACACGAAGTAATAGCACACATTTCTGGTAAAATGCGTATGAATTACATCAAAATCCTTCCTGGTGATAAGGTAAAGCTAGAAATGTCGCCTTATG
>JAYVHJ010000510.1:0-6050 GCA_043771315.1 Raineyaceae bacterium | reverse complement strand
TATTGTTTTTTGAGCTTGTAGGCGTGGTTTTGTGGTTTTGGAGGGAAATAAAGTTTTTTTAGATATTTTTTGTGAGATTGTAAGAAATATTATAATTTCTTAACTTTCTATACGAAGTTAGCGTAAGAAAAGTTACATAATTATTGGGAATAAATTACGAAATTTGCTACTTAGTAACGAGTTGTAAATAAACTCCTAGTTTTATTTTTTTATTCTAGGTGGCGTAAACGCCACCTCTTTATATCAAAGTCAAAAAATGATTTTATGTATAGCAGTGGCGTTCACGCCACCGTAGCCTAAAAATTAGTTTTTGAAATTAGGAACTTATTTGCAACACGTTACTTATATTTTTTTACTAGTAATTAAGACTTAAAAGCGCATTTATTTGCTACGAGTTCGTTGTTGGTGTTGCTAACGCTAAAACACCAACAAAGGCAGAACAACAGTAGTATTTTTACAATTCATTATTCTCTGTTTTCTCAAATCAATTTGGAGTGATAAATTTCTTCCTCCTTGATGTCAAAAAAGGCTTTATGAATATCAAAAACGGCTTCATTTTCTTTCAATTCTCTGGTGATATAATGCCCATCTTCTTGTAAGATGTATGTATTTTGGTTATCTTTCAAATTGTATTCTAACATGCTGATTATCTGCTTTTTAAGCATTTTATCAGCAATTAAAAACAAAGATTCTACTCGTTTATCAAAGCTACGCACCATCATATCTGCACTGCCACCATATATTTTTGGCATACCGTTATTATGAAAATAAAAAATACGAGTGTGTTCCAAAAAGTCGCCCACAATAGAACAAACTGTAATATTTTCACTTAAACCCACTCTTTGTGGTCTTAGGCAACAAATTCCACGCACAATCAACTGAATTTTCACGCCTGCCTGTGAGGCTTTGTAAAGTTCGTCAATGATTTGCTTGTCTTCTAATGAATTTATTTTTATAACAATAGCTCCAACTAATCCTTTTTTGGAATTTTCTGCTTCATTCTTGATAAGTTCTAACAAACTGTTTCTCATATCTCTTGGCGCAGTGATGAGATATTTGTAAGAATCAGGGTTAGAATGTCCCGTAATTACATTGAAAAACTCCGACAAATCTTCTGTATAAGTTTCGTTAGTAGTCAGAAGTCCAATATCTGTATAAAGTCTAGCAGTATCTTCATTATAATTCCCACTAGAAATATGGGCATATCTGATGACTTGGTCATCTTCTTTCCTTACAATCAAAAGTAATTTTGTATGTGTTTTGTAGCTTCCAAAGCCATAAATCACATAACAACCAGCTTTTTGCAAGCGTTGTGCCTCGTGTATGTTATTTTCTTCATCAAAACGTGCTTTCAGCTCAAAAAGCGCAGAAACGTGTTTGCCATTTTCTGCGGCTTTTAAAAGCGCATTTGTAACACGAGAATTTTTTGCAAGCCTGTAAATAGTGAGTTTGATAGCCAAAACATTTGGGTCTTCTGCTGCTTGTTCCAAAAGGCGCAAAACTGGGTCAAAAGAGTTGTAGGGGTGATGCAAAAGCACATCACGCTCTTTTAGAAACTCAAACAAATCAGCATCAGGCGCATCTTGCATACTAAGCGGAGGCACAGGCTGATGTACAGAAGGCAATAAAGATTTAAAATCTGGGTGTTTGATGATTTGCCAAAGACAAGTAAGGTCAATAAGTTTGTCAGCAACAAAAATATTGTCGTCATCAATTTCTAATTTTTCCTTCAGAACACGCATTAAGTATTCAGAATAGCGGTTTGTGGTTTCCAAACGTACTACTCGCCCTGTTCTTCTAGTTTTTATTTTGCTACGAATTTCATTAACAAAATCTGCCTCAATATCATCACTTTCGTCAAGTGTAAAATCTCCATTTCTTGTGATACGCAACAAATCCACAGAAAGTATTTTGACATTTCTATAAAGTCTATTGATTTGCCACTTAATAATAGCCTCAATAGGCACAAAAAGTATTTCATCTTCTCGTTCTATTTCATAAAAGCGAGGCAAATTTTGGGGCATTTGCACAAAAGAAACTTTTTTTGTTGTTTTCCCATTATTGTCGCTTTTGTCGTCATTTTGGGTAACGACCCCAAAAATAAGCACTTGATTACGCAAAATAGGGAAAGCGTGATGACTATCATACACCATTGGCGTAAGCATAGGAAAGATAGTTTTGCGGAAATAAAGCTCTGCTTTCTCTTTTTCTGTATCTTTCAAATCTCTTATTTGAACAATACGTAGCTCATTTTCCTCAAATTTTTCTGCAATAGTATTGAAGATTTCATACTGTTGTTCCACAAAATTTTGTGCCTTGTCAAGTAGCATTTTGCGGAAAGGTTTGGAGCGCAAACCAGAATAATCTATGCGTTCTTTGCTATAATCAAGATAATTATAAAGGCTACCTATTCTTATGGTAAAAAATTCATCAAGATTAGAAGCAGTAATAGCTAAAAATTTAAGCTGTTCAAAGATATTACGTTTTGCCATTCGTGCTTGGTCAAGCACCCTAAAATTGAAATTCAACCAACTCAAATCACGGCTGATATAGTCGCTTTGGTCTATTGTGCTAATGACTTTCTCCTTAATAACCATTTTGCTTGGTGTTTTATGTAGCTTTTGCTTAGTTTCTGATGATTTTAGCAAAAATAGCTATTTTTTTGGGTTATAAGAATTTTTTATATACTTTTTATTAAACCACGCCATTGGAATATCTGCCTCAAATGTACCATTTGGGTTACTAATGCGTTGTTCAAATCTTCCCTCAATGATAAAACCAATTTTTTGATAAAATTCAATAGCGTGTTTGTTGCTTTCTCGTGCAATAAGCTCTACTCTCAAAATATCTGTTCTATTTTCTTCAATATGATTTAGAAGTGTTTCAAAAATAATTTTTCCAAATCCTTTTTTTTGAAAATCTGGGTGAATGACAATAGTTAGTTCTGACAAAATATGCCTAAAAACACGTGGTTCTAGCTGATAACAATGTATTTCTGCTATCATTGTGTTATGATTTTCTATCACAAAACACGCACCATTTTCCAAAGATTTTTTAAGATTATTTGCTACATAATTTTGTGTTATTTCGTCTTTTTCTCTTGCTATTCCCCCAACTGATGTGGCTACATTTTGATACAGTGTAAATATTTTATTTTCATCTGTTGCTTGCGCAAATCTTACATCAAAATCCATTTTCTTAAATATTTTGTTTGAATAAGTTTTTACTTGTACTACAAAAATAAAAATCCATTTCAAAATATTACTTTTGAAAGGGACTTTTAAAAACCTAGTCGTAGTGTCCCACTACGACTTCAAAAAGTGTATTGAGCATCCCGCTCCTGTATTTACTACGTAAACAAGCGAGACGCTTGAATACATTGAAGGGGTCGTAGTGGGACACTACGACCAGAAGATAGGTTGCTTATCCTACTATTTTCATACTCAAATCTTTGGTATTGATATTATTATAATTGCCAGAACTCATCAGAAGTAGGTTTTTGTTTGTCCAATTTTGGGCAAGCAAAAATTCTTTTAGTTTTTCACTATCATCAAAAATAACTAAATTAGTATCATTAAAGCCCTTTTTGATGTCCTCAAAAGAAATACTTTCAAGATTTTTGTGCGCTACCGTTTGCGGATTAAAATAGACAACTGCCACATCAGCTGCTGCAAAACTATCTTTGTATTGACGCAAAAACTCCTTATTAAGACTACTAAACGTATGAAGTTCCATACAAGCAACTAACTTTCTTTCAGGGAATTGTTTTTTTACGGCACGTGTAGTAGCTTTTAGCTTAGATGGTGCGTGAGCAAAATCTTTATAAACATTCGTTTGGGCATTTTGTGCTAAAAGTTCTAGCCTATTGGCAGCACCTTTGAAGCTAGAAATAGCGTTATAAAACTCCATTTCAGTAACATTGAGGCGCATACAAACGGATTTTGCGCCAGCAAGATTTTTGAGGTTATGCTCTCCAAAAACTTCAATATAAACTTGTCCTTTTGAGGTTTCCAAAAAAGTTTTCCCATTGATAATTTTGTGTGGGTGTGTGCTGTAAGGCACTTGTAAGACATCTTCACGTTCTCTTTGACAAATAATATGCGCTAAATGGTCGTCATCATTAAAGACCAATGCACCACCTTTTGGTGTGGCATCAGCTAGTTTGTCAAACTGACGGACATAGTCGTTTTCTGTTGGATAAGCGTTGATATGGTCCCAAGCAATGCCACTAATCAGCGCAATATGATGTTTGTAATATAAAAATTTAGGTTTTGGTGCAAGCGGAGAGGCAGGATATTCGTCCCCTTCTAAGATAATCATAGCGGCATCATCTGAAAGTTTTACCATTACATCAAATCCTTCCACTTGCGCACCTACCATAAAATCAAATTTACGGTTATTGTATTTCAAAACGTGCATAATCATAGCCGTAATGGTCGTTTTTCCGTGACTTCCGCCTATCACTACTCGTTGTTTGTCAATGGATTGCGCATAAATATATTCTGGATAAGAATACACAGGGATTTCTAGCTCACGAGCTTTTACTATCTCTGGGTTGTCTTTGCGTGCGTGCATACCTACAATAATGGCATCGTAGGATTTGTCTATTTTGTCAGGAAACCAGCCCATTTCAGCAGGCAAGAGGTTAGCATTGGCTAAACGAGTGCGTGAAGGCTCAAAAATCTCATCATCTGAACCTGTTACCTGATGCCCTTTTTGAGCAAGTGCAAGAGCAAGATTGTGCATAGCACTACCGCCAATAGCTATAAAATGTACTTTTTCTGACATTAAGAAGTTAAGTAATTGTGAATTTTTAATTGGGAACTAGCAATTGCTAGTGTGAATGAATACAAAATTTTGATAATCAAATGATTATGTATTTTTTTGGTCAAATAAGAACATAAACTAATTTGAACAACTTACTTAAACTTCAAAATTAGCATTTTATCATAAAAAAACAAGGAAATAGTAAATAATAATATTTTTTTCGTAAAAAAAACACAACTATATAGATATTCCAAGAATTATCTTTACTTTTGTAGCAATATTTTAGCTATCACAACAACAGAAATAATTATTTTATGGGAAGAAGAAGAAAAGACTTTGTAGGACCTATTCCAGAAAAGGAAGCATCAAAAAAAGCAAAAAAAGAAATCTCCTTAGAAGAGGCTGGGTTTCCTATACAAAAGCAGTTTTTGCACGAAATAAAGAGTAGTGCTAGTATTGAAGGTACATTTGATATGGTGGCTGTGATGGCAGAACTTTTTGGAGTTAGTAATGATAGTGCATACAGACGCATAAGAGGTGTTTCTGCACTTAGCCTTGATGAAGCCGTTCTTTTATGCAAACATTATCAGATACCACTCACTTCCCTATTACCTACACAAGAAGAGAATACAGTATTTGATTATCAGGTACTTAACTCAATGGCAACTTTTAAAAAATATTTGGAAGGTTTGCTTATCATACTTGATAAAGTAAGCAAAGAAGACGGACAACTTATTTATGCGGCTGATGACGTACCCATTTTTTATCATTTCAAACATAAAGAACACGCTGCTTTTAAGATGTTTGCTTGGCTACGTTCTGTGTTGCAACTTCCTGAATTTGATGATGTTAGCTTTGATATAAATCTTATTCCTGCTGATTTGCTAGAACTCGCAATGGAACTTCATAATACCTATACAAAAGTAAATTCTACTGAAATATGGACACCACGCTCTGCTGATGCCACATTGACACAAATCAATAGGTATTGGCAAATGGGACTTCTCAAAGACAAACAGCAAACCATACAAATTGCTGCAGAATTTATGGATGTCATTGGGGACGTACAAAAAATGACTTACAGAGGGCAAAAAGGTACTGGTGCTACTTACAGATTATATGAAAGTAATGAGCCAGTAGGCACTAATTATGTGCTTGCAAAGGCAAAAGAACAACAATATTGTTATATTCGTGTGCAATCATTTAATACTATTGTTACACAAGGTGAGATATTTTGTAAAGATGCAGAGGCATTTTTGAATTTTCATCTGAATATTTCTATG
>JAYVHJ010000509.1:0-9049 GCA_043771315.1 Raineyaceae bacterium | reverse complement strand
AGGAATGCGCCCAAATCCTTATGAATGAAGTAATCAAAGGAGTTTCTGGCTGTATAGTCGGAAAGATGTTTTTGTAGAAGCGTTCTAGTTTTGTCTTTTTCTGTAGGTTTTAGCGTGAGTAGTTCAGCAAAATCCGCAGGAATTCGTGTTTTGATAAGTTCAAAAGCTCTTTCATTTTGTTCTTTTTGGGTATTTTTCTTATCTGTTTGTTCATAGACGAAAGGGATAATAAGTTCATTATTTTCCTGTTTGATAGGAAATTCATAAAGATTAGCAAAGCAAAATCTTCTTTCTTTATCTGTTTGTGTTTTGTTATTATTTTGTTCAGTAGATGCTTCTACAAGCTGGAAACAAACAATATTTTGGTTTGGTAGTTTGAAGCGGTAGTTTTTGAGGTATTCAGAAGTTTTTATGTAATATTGGTCAGCGTTAGCCCAATGCAATTTTACTTCTTCACCTGCATAAGGAATGGCATATACGCCTTCTTTGTATCTGCGCATAGCAATAAAGTCGCCGTTATCAAAATAGCGTTTAAAGAAGGTAGCAAGGTGCGAAAAGACTTCATTTTCTGCGTCTGTGATGTCAGCGGCTTGTGAGAGTCGTTCTTTTACGGCTAAGACTTTTGGAGAAGTTTCAGGGTCTACGCCAAAATCAATAGCTTGTTTTATGGTTAGTTCTAGTTCTGCTTGTATTGTTTTTTTATCTGATGAGATAGTTTCCGAGAGGATTTTATTTACTTGTGGCAGGAGGTCGTTGTACAAAAATTGTTCAATATCCTTTCTTTTTTGGTTCATTATTTTGTAGATACCAAAATCAAGTTCTGCCTTATCCAGCATAAATATTTCTTTGAGGATATTGATTAGTTTTTCTTGGTTGTTCATATTTTTGGGTTGGTGGAATTTTTTTGTTGCAATATAGGAAAATAAATGATTTGGTAAAATCAGATGGAATATCTGACTTCACAAAAATGAATGAAAAGCACAAAATCAGGCACTTGAATATCCTTGCACCGTTAGCTAAAGCAGACGGCAAACAAACAAAAGTGAACAGAAATGCTTTTTCTGGTTTTTATTCGCCATTGCCGTCTGCTTTAGCTGACGGTGCGTGGAACTTTGAGTGCCAAAATGGTAGCAAACAAGTTATTCAAAACAAAAAAATGACCCGCTTGCAGTTCTTATGGTATGCAAAACGGGTACTGTTGCTACAAATGTAGTAGATATTTTATAAAAAACAAAAAATATTTAGACTACTTCCCATTGTATAGCAAAGATATTTTTTTGCGTGATGTTTTGCTGTAATTTAGCTTGAGTTGTATCAAAAAGTTTGTCTTTTTCTGTGGCTATTTCATCTTGTGCAGAGAAAAGGTTTTGTCTTTTTTCTGCTCTTTTCTTTTCCAACTCATTGATAAGGCGTTTTAGCTTTAGTTTTTCTTCCAATAGAGAAAGTTTTTTAGCTTCTAAGTTTTTAACTTTGATGTCTGTATCAATGTCTTTTAGTTCTTTTTCAAGGCTAATTTTCATATCATCTGCCCATTGGTCAAGTTTTTCCATTTCAATTTCAAAAACCTCAGTATTTCTGTCTTTGTTTCCTATGATATGCTTTTCTTTTTCTGTTGTAATGATATTCTGACAACTTTCCATTACATTTTGTGGTATGTGTACGAGTTCATTTTCAGTTGCGGCAAGAGAGAAAAATCTTGGAATATCTTCTGTGTTTATTTGCTCTCCTTCGTCAGAAATGCAGGCTAACAAAAGGTGTTGTTCTGTGTCAAAAGACGAGATTTGTAGGAGGTCAATTTGTAGCCAGCCTGTTTGTCCTTTAAGTTTTTCTAGGAAAGAAATTTTTTCTTTTGGATTGTATTTAAACGTAATTTTCCTTGTTGGCGTGTTTGTTTCCTTGCATTGTGTAAGGATTTCTTGCGCCAGCGGGTGATTTATTCTATAGACGTTTGTGTCGTCAGGTACAATAATATCTGTTTTCTTTTGTCCTTCTTTTTGCTTGAGTATCATATACGGACCAGCGTGAATTTCTTTTGTCGCAAATGGGTTTTTAGTCAATGAAAACGTATAATCTTCATTGTCAAAAGTGGCGTTATTTTGCAAGAAAAACTGTGTAATTTTCCAAAGTTTCTCTTCAAATTTATTGAGGTAAATTTTAGATTTATCAAAATTATCTTTCAATGTATCTCTTACTCGTGGGTCAAAATTTTCTAATAAAATGGTATGTGTTTTTGTCATTTCCGTTTTGATATTTTGCTCCATACGTTGTTGTAGGTCATCAAAAGCTATTTTTATTTGCGCTTCAGTCCTGCACGTATTGTAGATATTAGCAATTTTCTTTTCAAAATCCAGCCCATTATCCATTGTGCCAAGTATTTCGTCACTTGCGCCAAAGACTCCAGAAAAAAGTTCTAGTTTCTTATCTAAAAGCTCATAAACACGTTTATCTGCTTTGTTACTTAGGTTAAGAAAATTAACAACCACGACATCAAATTTCTGTCCGTACCTGTGGCAACGTCCAATTCTTTGTTCAATTCTTTGCGGATTCCAAGGCAAATCATAATTCACAACAAGGGAACAAAACTGCAAATTAATTCCTTCTGCTGCTGCTTCCGTAGCGACCATAATAGTTGCCTCATTTTTGAAATGTTCTACAAGTGCGGCACGTTGGTCTGCGGTTGGTGAGCCTGTAATTTTATCAGTTCCTTTGTGTTTTGTGAGCCATTTTTTATAGATTTCTGTTGATTCTTTGTCGTTGTTTGTACCATTAAAGCGTACAACTTTACCTTTGTAGCCATTTTCTTCTAATGTTTTGTACAAAAACTCTTGTGTACGTCTAGATTCCGTAAAAATAAGTGCTTTTGGGTTAGCTTTTTGTGTTTCCAGTTGTTCAAATGCTTTTGTTAATGCTAAAAAAAGTTTGTCAGCTTTTGCATTTTTGGAGATACTTTTAGCCAAATCTCTAAACTTTTTAAGTTCCAAAATCTCTGCTTTGATGCCTTCAACATCTTCTTTTGAAAGTAATTCCTGTTCAAAATCCTCTAAATCTTCATTAGGCGTATTTTCCGTTGTTGTTTCAGAAATTATTTCAAAAATTATTTCAGCATTATTTTCTGTTTGATTTTCTGTTTGTGTCCATTCGTCTTTGGTTTGCTCAAATCCCTCATAATCTTGTGTCAAATCTTCTAAAATCTCGTTTGAAACCACCCCCGACCCCTCCTTTTGAAGGAGGGGAGTTAAAAGTTCCCCTCCTTGCAAGGAGGGGTTAGGGGTGGTTTGAGTAAATGCAATCATTTTCTCTAATCTAGTTACAAAACCCTCTAATGTTGCACCAATAGCAAAGCTGGACGAGGCTAATAATTTCCTCAAAACAAGTGTCATCAAATGCCTCTGACTGTTCGCAATGGCATAAGATTGAGTTTTTTGGAGATATTCAGAAACCCATTCATAGAGTTGTTGCTCATCTTTATGTGGATAAAAATCTTCTCTAATAGCCTTTCTCTGTGTGTAGTTGATGTATTCCAAAACATTTTTTCTTAGTGTACGCCTGCAAATAGGTTCTAGGCGTTTTCTTAGGTGTTCGTGTTCGTCAGGGCTTAAAACGTGGTTATACTGACTTTTAAAACTTTTCAAATCTCCAAAAGTATGTTCGTCAATAATGCTCACAAGTCCGTAAAGCTCCAAAATAGAGTTTTGGAGTGGTGTAGCGGTGAGCAGGATTTTTTTCTTACCTCTCAAAACGGTTTTAATGGCGTTGCTGATTTTATTTGATGGTTTATACACATTGCGTAGCCTGTGCGCCTCGTCCATCACAACTAAATCCCATTTGGTTTGCTCCAAATACTCTTTTTGAGATTTTGCAAACTGGTAAGAACAGATAACAATAGCAGGGTTTTTCTCGTTGTCTTGATTAAACGGGTTTTTGTTATTTTTGAGAGCTTGCTTAAAAGATTTATTTTCTAAGATAACGGAGGGCAGATAAAACTTGTCTAAAAGCTCCTGATTCCATTGTTTGCGCAGGTTGGCAGGACAAATAATGAGTAATTTGCGTTTGTTTTCTGACCATTGTTGCAGCAAAATAATGCCTGCTTCAATGGTTTTCCCTAATCCTACCTCGTCTGCGAGTAGCGCACCTTGAGAAAGTGGCGAGGCAAAGGCAAAAAGTGCCGCTTCTACCTGATGTGGGTTCAAATCAACTTTTGCATCTTGCAGAGATGCCGTAAATTTGTTGATGTCGTTGGAAGGAAGTAGCCTAGTGATTTCGTAGGCAAAATATTTGGCGTGATAAGTCGTAAGATTTGATTTTTGTGTTGTTTTTTGGTTTACTTTTTTGCTCATTTTTGTTTAGATTTAGAGATATTTTAGAGAAATCAAATTTACAAAAATAAATGAATAAAAAAAGCCTTTCCTAAATTTTAGGAAAGGCTTTTTTTAGCATTACTAAGAAAATTATTCTAATACAATTTTCTTGATAAATTGTGTTTTGTTGTTGCTAAATTTAAAGAAATACATTCCTCTTTTCCAATCCTTTACAGATATTTCTGATGTGATTTTGTCAGAAGAAACTGTACCAACTTTACGCCCAGTAACGTCCATTATCTCAACAGAAAATGCTTGATTTTGAGCCATTTCCACAAAAACTTTATCTTTTGCAGGATTTGGATAAACCTTAGTAGCATTTTCAAAAGTATTTAGAGCTGTTGTTGGATTATTATAGTTAGTCATATTGACAATAGAGGCATCTGCGCTACCTTTTGTAAGACCAGCACCAACAGCATCAACCACAAAAGTAACCGTTTCATTCAGTTCTGAATAATCAGTATCTTCTGTTCCATTAAATATAAAACTTGCGCTACTTGCTCCCACAGGCACATTCAAAGTAATACTACTCCCTGAAAGTGCAGGGGTAGTGCTATAATCTGCTGCGGTTACGTTTAAGCCGTTGAGTGCTTTTATTGTGATAGTGCTTGCAACAGTCGCAGGATAACTAAATACAAGTGTAAGGCTACCTTGTGCGCCCTCACGTATGGTTGTGCTTGCACTTGCAAAATTCACAAAATTACTTCCTGTAGGTACTGGAATAATAGCTTCAGTTCCTGTTACAGCTACGTTTGCTGTTGCCGTTCCAGAAATATTTGTAATATTTCCTGTTTTCACGCCTGCTACTGCACTTGTAGGAGAAAAACGTACAGTAACTGTTTGAGGTGTTGCTAAATCAGCCACAGTATAAGAAACACTACCAGAAAATGTAGTACCATTTTTTGATACCTCAAAATTTGCAGGAGCGGTTACGGTTGTATTTGCTACAAGGTTAGCACCTGATAATAAGTAAGTTTGCACCCCAGAACTAGCGTTTGTGTTGGTTGTTCCAAAAGTAAGCGTTGCAGGTGTTGCTGTTAGGCTTGGAGCAATAACCACAAGTGCCTCTGTCCCTGATACGGCTACATTTATTGATGCTGTTCCAGAAACATTTGTAATATTACCAGTTTTCACACCTGCTACTGCACTTATTGGAGAAAAACGTACAGTAACTGTTTGAGGTGTGGCAAGTTCTACCGTTGTATAAGAAATACTAGCAGAAAATGTAGTACCATTTTTTGATACTTCAAAATTTGCAGGAGCAGTTACAGTTGTGTTTGCTGTAAGGTTTACACCATTAAGCACATACGTTTGCACCCCTGAATTAAGGTTTGTTGTTGTTGTTCCAAAAGTAAGCGTTGCAGGATTTGCTGTTAGTGTAGCCACAACTGGCACACTTTCAGTTCCTGTAACAGCAACACTTGCTGATGCAACTCCAGAAATATTTGTAATATTTCCAGATTTTATCCCATTTACCAAAGTTGTAGGAGAAAAACGCACAGAAACAGTTTGTGCTGTTGCAAGCTCTACAGCTGTGTAAGAAATACTACCAGAGAACGTAGTACCATTTTTTGATACTTCAAAATTTGCAGGTGCAGTTACTGTTGTGTTTGCTACTAAGTTAGTACCTGATAATGAGTATGTTTGAACCGCAGAACTAGCATTAGTATTGACTGTTCCAAAAGTAAGTGTAATAGGTGTTGCAGTAAGCGTAGGAGCAGGAAGCGCAACGCTTTCAGTTCCAGAAACAGCAACATTTTGAGATAATATACTACTAACATTTGTAATATTTCCAGTTTTTGGACCAACTACTGTGCTTGTAGGTGCAAAACGTACAGAAACCGTTTTTACAGTTGTCATTTCAGCAGGTGTATAAATAATACTTCCACTAAATGTAATAGCATCTTTTGATACTTGAAAATTTGCAGGCGCAGTTACTGTTGTATTTGCAGTAAGATTTACGCCTGTAAGAGTGTATGTTTGCACACTAGAAAAAGCACCTGTAGCAACTGTACCAAAGTTAGTAAGTGTTAGCGGACTTGCTGTAAGTGAAGGCGGTAATGTAGAATTGTCATAAAAAGCCACATCATCAAGTGTCCATCTTGCGCCTTGTGAAGGAGTTGCAGCAATACATTTATAAACAAAAGCAATATATCTGCCTGTACCTGCATAGCTAGAAAGGTCTATTTGGGGATTTTGTAGCCAGATATCTGCATCATCATCTTCCAAATTAGCAAGTGTAACCCAAGTAGCAAGATTAGGGTCACCAGTTCCTGTATAATTAGTAGATATTTTTACATCTAGCCCTAATCCTCCTCCTGCAAATCTTGTTCTTGACCAAAAATCCATTTTATAGTTAGTAGTAACTGTCAAAGCAGGTGAAATAAGCCAATCTTCATTAGCCGTAGATGCCGTAGCAGAACCACCATTGACTTGTGCGCCTGTCGTAAGCGGTGTAGTTGTACCTGTTGCAGGGCGACCATTCACATTACACGCCCAAACAGGCGCACCCGTAACACTAAATTGAGAAAAAGTACCCAAACCAGCACAAACTGTACCTAATCCAAAAGTTTCTATAGTTGTGGGTGTTTGTACAGGTGGCGGAACTACATAATCTTTAATTGTAAGCGTATGTGTACTGTTTGCAAGCAAAGGTACACCCGCACTTGGTGCGGAAAGTATCAAAACAACTGTTTCATCTGTTTCTGTTATGGCATCAGCATTGACAGTAATGGAAACTGTTTGAGAAGTTTGATTAGCAGCAAAACTAATAGGTGTTGTGGTTGTAAGTACATAATCATTTGTTGCGCCTGCAGTAGCAGTAGAAGCAACTCCAACATTTAGGTTAATAGTAAATGCTACCGTAGAATTAGCAACAACATTGACTGTATAAATAGTGTTTCCTGTTGCAGGTTCTGTGATTATTCCTGTAACTGCAGCAAACTGCACGCCAGGTGCAGGTGCAGAAAATCCCCAAACATCAGCCACCCACAAAGGATTGTCAATGTAAGGATTTCTATTTCCCTGAATAGCAAAAACATTGTTATTTCTACTTATCTCTTTCGCACTTACGGGGTCAGCAATATGCCAAGAATACAATAAATCTAATTGCCATTGGTCAAAAACTTGATTAGAAGAGCCATCTAAGACGTTGTTAGCTGTTCCGTTATTTTGCCAACTACCAATTATGTTTTCGTAGCGAGTAGCCATATAAAAATATCCACGAGCAAAATCACCTTTGTAAGCATCAATAGGCTCAAAAACAGTACCTGTATAGCCTGGAGAGATAGATTTACCCAATTTGCTACCATTTAACGTGATTGTAGGAGTATATGCTGGCGTAGTAGTTGCCACAGGGTCAACTCTTCCATAAGGATAATTACTTCTTACACCATTCACTTTCCCATCAGTTGGATAAACGTGAAAAAGGTCAGACACCATTGGAGAGGCAGAAACGAACCAACTTTGTGGCATAGTATGCTCTCTATTGTAGCAATCTCCTTCTGCACTATAATTACCACAGGTTTGCCCCCAAGTAAAGACATAAGGAGGTGTTCCAGAAGGAATATCAGAATACATATCCCAAACTTGTCCATTAGTTTTTTTGTCTGTTCCTGTGCTAGGATATGAGCCAGTCCCTTGATAAGCAGCATACAACGAGCCATACCCAATATTTATTGGTGCAGCAGTTGTACTTGGATAATTTTTGTTAATGATATTATAAAGAGCTGTCTTTTTGGCATATCCAGAAAGGGATTGTGCAGATGTATAGTAGCCTGCAGGAGCTTGTGCGTAGGAAGTAAGCGCAAAAACCCACAATACTAAAATAGCACTTATGCTAGTAATTATGTTTTTCATTGTTATCTGAAATTTAGTTGAAATATATTACAATAAACGCCACAAAAGTAAGCAATTTTTTTGAGATATTTTCTAAGTTCCAAATATTTAAGAATTTCTTAACAAGGCTGTTCTAAGATCTATTTTTTTCGTCTATTTATTTCCTTTTTAATCAATAAAAATTCTCTGCTGGTTTGTCCTTTTACAGAAGTGTTTTCATCAGCTCTACGGAAAAGATAAGGCATAACTGCTTCCACAGGTCCATAAGGTAGATATTTAGCCACTTTGTAGCTATCTTTGGCAAGGGCATAAGAAATTTGGTCACTCATACCAAAAAGTTGCGCAAAATACACTCTTTCATCAGCAGGGCTGATATTTTTAGCAAGCATCAATTCTATTAAATATTTATTGCTTTGTTCGTTGTGTGTGCCACAAACCAAACCAATTTTAGCAATATTATCTATACAAAAGGCTGTAGCGGCATCAAAATCCTTGTCGCAGGCTTCTTTGCTAGGTTGAATAGGGTCAGGATAATTCATTTCTTTTGCACGTTTGCTCTCACGCTCCATATATGCGCCACGCACCAACTTTGCACCTAAAAGGTAGTTTTTTTGTTTTGCTACCTCAAAAGCAGCCTTCAAATTCCCTAACATATCAGCACGATACAACTGATAGGTATTATAAATAATGGGTTTTTCTTTATTGTATTTTTCCATCATCGATTCAATTACATCATCTGCCGCTTTTTGCATCCAAGTTTCTTCAGCATCAATCATTAAAGGAACATTATTTTCAAATGCCGCTTTGCTTACTTTTTCATAACGATTAACTACTTTATCCCATTCAACTTGTTC
>JAYVHJ010000508.1:0-3588 GCA_043771315.1 Raineyaceae bacterium | reverse complement strand
TTAGAAGCCTGCGCAAGGCTTAGTTTGATAGAAAAAAGAGAGAAAATTTTTGTATTGAATTTTGCATCTGCCAAAAATCCTGGTGGTGGTTTTCTGAATGGCGCACAAGCGCAGGAAGAAAGTCTTGCTCGTGCATCTGGTTTGTATGCGTGCCAAATGGCTAATTTTGAGCTTTATCAGATACATAGAAATACAAAATCTTGCCTTTATACAGATAATATGTTGTATTCTCCTGATGTGCCTGTTTTTAGAGATGATGACAATGATTTGCTTGATGCACCTTATTTTGTGTCGTTTCTTACCTCACCAGCCGTTAATTATGGCGTTGTGGTGCGACAAGAAGAAGATACAGAACCACCAAAAATACCTTCTACAATGCTTGTACGTGCAGAAAAAATACTTTCCGTTGCCGTAGAAAAAGGCTATAAAACGCTAGTACTTGGTGCGTGGGGTTGTGGGGTCTTTCAAAATCCTGTAAAGAGTGTGGCAGAATATTTTCATTTGTTGTTGTTAGAAGACCCTCTTTTTATCAATTATTTTGATAAAGTTGTGTTTGCTATCTACCAAAAAGGGAAAGAAAAAAGCACAATAGAAGCGTTTAAAGAGGCTTTTAAGTGATTTCTAGTGAAGTTAGGAGTTTTCTCCTGACTTCAAATGTGCTTTTAAGCGTTGATTATCAAAAGAAAATACAGAATATTTTTACTTAATCAAGCATTTAAAAGCGCATTTTTGTTGTCAGGTGAAACACCTGATAACACAGAAATACAGAATATTTTTACTCAATCAAGCATCTAAAAGCGCATTTTCGTTGCTCTCTAAATCTTCTGTGTAATATCTACGACTTTTCATTTCCCCATTAACCTCTAAAAGATAGATATATTTTTGTTGATTATTGTGCCAATAGATTTCTTTTACAACGCCAAATTCTAAAAATCCTTTGGAGTTTAAAAATTTTACTTCTTCAAGTAGTTTATATTTAGGGTTAGCAAGCATTATTAGGTTATGCTTGCTTTGTCCGTTATCAATAAAATACATTAACACTCTCATCACTCCCAATATTCCTATTAACCAACCACTAATTTCTAAATAGTTTTTAATATCACGGTTTGAGATGCCTTTCACATTTGAATAAATCCATCTATCAACGAGAAAGAACAAAACTATTAGAGATAAAAATCCCCAAAGTATTATTACTATTCGCCCAATTATATTAAAAATGTTTGAAATCATTTTTGTATTCATCTGTGCATCTGTGGCATATATACCTACAATTTATCTATTTCCAGTGCTATTTTTTCCCATTCTTGTTGGCTTTTGTCTAGCTGATTTTTAGCATTTATCAATAATATACGCTTTATGCTTTTCTAAGTCGTTTACTTGTAATTTAAATGAAGGCAAAAACTCAACAAGCTCTTCAATTTTGCTGTTAGCACAATTTAAAACAACAATTGCCACAGGGTATTTGTCAAGATTTTGCTGAAACATTAAAATTTTGTCAATAGTCAGTAAAATATCAAAACCATTTTCAGAACAGTAGGTCATCAATTTTCCATTTTTAATTCCGCTCAAATCCAGTTCTCTAACAGTGAAAATTTCATACTCTTCTAAATGTTTTTTTAGGGGTTTGGTTACGCATTCGTCAAGCAAAATTTTCATTCAGAATGTTAGTTGAAGTTTCAATTAGTTTTTGAGACATTTCTAAAAGGCGTACTACTTGGTTTTTAGAAACTCCTTCAAAGTCATCAAGGAAAATATCAATACTTTCTCCTGTTTCTAAATAATCAAAAAGATTTTTTATAGGAACTCTTGTGCCAAAAAAGACAGGTGTTCCACCTAAAATATCTTTGTCTATATTTATTATTTGTCCGTTCATAACTGTAAATTTAGATTATTTCACCACAAAGATAACAAAAATACTTTTATAGTTTATCTATTTCCAGTGCTATTTTTTCCCATTCTTGTTGGCTTTTGTCTAGCTGATTTTTAGCATTATGGAAACTCTCATTGGTGGCTTTTAGCTTTTGATTGTCGTTGTAGATGTTGCTATCAGCGAGTTGTTTTTCAAAATTGGCTTTTTCTTTTTCTAGCTCACTAATGCGCAATTCAACTATTTCTAACTCTTTTTGAAGTTTTTTAGCTTTTTCTTTGTTTTCAAAAGAAGTAGTATTGTTGTTGTTATTTGGCTGGTTTTTAGGCTTTTCAATGATTTTTTCAGCCGTTTTTTCACCTGCTTTTAGGGCATTTTTAGCTTTATTTTCTTCTTCAGTTTTCTTTCTCCAATATTCGTATTCTTCATACGTACCCATATACTCTTTTATTTCGTAGTTTTCTATGTACCAAATCTTGTTAGCCACATTTTCTACAAAATATCTGTCGTGAGAAACCACTACAAATGTGCCTTCATATTGCGCCAAAGCCTGTATCAGGATATTGACAGATTGCATATCCAAGTGATTGGTTGGTTCATCTAAAAGCAAAAAATTAGCTTCAGAAATCAGTGTTTTAGCCAGCGCAACCCTAGATTTTTCACCTCCAGAAAGCACTTTAATCTTCTTAAAAACCTCATCACCAGAAAACAAAAAACAACCCAAAACACCACGAAGTTCTGACTCTAGTTTGCCACTTCCAGCTTCTTTGAGTTCTGTAATCAAATCATTATCAACACGTAAGGCTTCTAGCTGATGTTGTGCAAAAAATGTTTGTATGACATTATGCCCTTCTATACGTAAGCCTTGTATTGGTTCTGTGCCTGCAATAACACGCAAAAGCGTAGATTTTCCTTTACCATTTGCACCAATAAGGGCAATTTTGTCGCCACGTTCAATACTGACGTTGGTATGTTTGAGGATATGATTGTCGCCATAAGACTTAGAAACATTATCTAATTTGACCACATAACGCCCAGATGCTTGTTGAAAAGTAAAACGGAAATTCACTTTTGCATTTTCCGCAATTACATCATCTATCATATCAATTCTATCCAAAGATTTTACCTTAGATTGTACCTGACGTGCCTTGCTTGCTTTTGCCTTAAAACGCTCAATAAAGCGTTCAGTTTGTCTGATTTGGGCTTGCTGATTTTCAAAAGAACTTTTTTGAATCTCATTTCTCATAGCTTTTTCTTCTTGAAAAAACGTATAATTTCCACTATAAACATTGAGTTTTTGCTGTGAAACCTCCACAATAATATTACAAACATTATCCAAAAACTGCCTGTCGTGAGAAACTACAATGGTTGCGCCTTCATAATTCTCCAAATAACCTTCTATCCATTGAATAGAGGGCATATCCAAGTGATTGGTTGGCTCATCAAGCATCAAAAGTGCGGGTTTTTGCAAAAGTAGTTTTGCAAGCATCACACGCATACGCCAACCACCAGAAAACTCTTTTAGTGGGCGTTCCAAATCTTTTGTAGCAAATCCCAAACCTTCCAAAACTGCTTCTGTTTTGGCACGCATTGTATAGCCTTCTAACCTTTCAAATTCTTCTTGGTATTTGGTAAGTTTGTCTAAAAGCTCGTCTGTATATTCCGTTTCCATCTCACCAAGCACTATTTCTATTTCTTTCTCCAAATAAACGGCACGTTCA
>JAYVHJ010000507.1:0-2601 GCA_043771315.1 Raineyaceae bacterium | reverse complement strand
AAAAATATCAATTTTAAACCATAATGTTACTGATTTTTCATATCTTTGTAATTGGTAATGTTCCCTCTCAAAAATAAAAAATTTCCTTCCATTGGACTTAAACGACAAAAAAAGCACTTTTTTGGGCAAAGTAGTTGCTCATATTCAAGAAAATCTTTCAGAAAATTCTTCTATCAATCAAATTAGTAATCTTTCTCGTACTTGTATAGTTGTGCCTTCACGTAGAGCCGTGAGTGAACTTGCAAAAATGCTACAAATGGACCTAAGATTAGAAGAAAATAAGAATAATATTTTATCTATTGATGACTTTATTACAGTTTTCTCTGGTTTTGCACGTGCCGAAAGTTTGGAGCTTTTGCTAGAATTTCAGTTGCTTTTTAAGGAAAATATTAAAGATGAAAACTTCAAAAAAGATAACCTATTGTCTTGGTTGCCTATTTTGCTTAGAGATTTTAACCAAATTGACCAAAATTTGGTAGATGTAGAACAGTTTTTTAGAAATCTTGCAGACGTAAAGAAAATAGAAAAATGGGATATTCCTACTGAAAACGTGGCGCAAAAAACTCGTATGCAACGCTACTTTACTTTTTGGGAAGAGCTAAAACCTGTTTATTCGCAACTTGTAAGTAATCTCAAAGAAAAGAAAATAGGTTATCAGGGGCTTTTGTATAGGCATTTGGCAGAAAATGCAGAAGAATTATTGGTTGAAAATGCTTATTTTGATAATTTTGTGTTTGCAGGTTTTAATACTTTTAGTAAATCAGAAGAAGAAATAATCAAAGTTTTGAAAAAATATAATAAAATTACGCTCCTTTGGGATACGGATAAATATTATATGGACGAAGATTATTCGCCTAATCAGGCGGGCTTTATGCTCAAAAATTACAAAAAAGAAGAAAAACATACATGGAAATGGACAGAAGATAATTTCACAGAAATACCCAAAACAATAGAAATTATTGCCTGTCCGAATACAACATTGCAGGCAAAAATAGTGCCTCAACTACTTCAAAACTGGCAAAGTATTGATAATAAAGAAGAGTTAAATACAAAAAATACACCTCAAACAGTCGTGGTTTTGCCTGATGATAATTTGCTTTTGCCTTTGCTTTATTCAATAGAAGATAGAGAACCCAATATTACAATGGGGCTTTCTCTGAAAAAATCAAATTTATTTAATTTGGTGGATTTGCTGTTTAAAATGCAAAAAAATAAACACAAGCATAAAGCAGAAGTAAAAAATGCAAAAAACAATGAGCAATTTAGTGAAAGTGGAGATACTATTTTTGAAGATAAAGAAAAGAAATTTTATTATATCTACAAATATGACCACAAAACCATTAGCCGACTTTTTAATCATCCGTTGGTAAGACATTTTGAAAAAGAAACCAAAGAGAATGATGAAACGAGTTTTTTACGTGATGTATTAGCGCATATCACACATGGAAACCGCTCTAAAATGTCTAAAAAAGAGATTTTAGGCTTTCCTGCAAAACTTTTGGCAGAATACCAAGCCAAAGGTGTTGCTCCAGAAATATTGGAACAAATATCAATACATTACACGGCATTTGAAAAGATTTTGAAGGTTTTAGTAGCAGATTGGAATGACAAAATACCTGCTGCAATGCAGAATTTGCAAGCAATTATGACGTTTTTTAAAGAATTTTATAAAGATGCTAATACAATAGAATTGGAATATTTGCAGCGTTTTGAAAAGATTTTGCAAAAATTAGCGGAGTTTGTGGATAAAAAAAGTTATGAACTTGATTACCGCACTTTTAAGAGTTTTTTGTATCAACTTGTGGCAGATGAAAACATTGTTTTTGATAGTGAAAGAGATAGTTCTGTGCAAATAATGGGGCTTTTGGAAACTCGTGCCTTAGATTTTGAGCAGGTCATTATTCTTTCTATGAATGAAGGTAATTTGCCTGCACAAAAAAAGGTTAATTCGCTCATTCCCTTAGATATAGCCAAAGCATTTGGGCTTCCTACGTACCAAGAACAAGAAAATATTACAACTTATCATTTTTATAGACTGCTTCAGCGTGCCAAAAAAGTGGCTTTGGTATATATTTCTCCTCACAAATCTGATAAAAGTAGGTTTTTGATGCAGTTGGAGCATGATTTGTGCCAAAAATACAACCAAATTGTACTTACTTCTTATGGAAATGTTGTAGTAAAGGACAAGGAAGATACCATTTTGACAGACCTTTTTATAGAAAAAACGCCTGAAATTCTTAAAAAAATAAAGGCAAAACTAATAAGCGGACTTGCGCCCACAAATATTGATGATTTTGTCAAATGCTCACTTATGTACTATTTTAAGCAAATTGCAGAAATAAAAGAAGCGGAAGAAGTAGAGGAAGAAATTGAGGCAGGCGTGTTTGGAACTATTGTTCACGAGATTTTGGAGGATATTTTTAGGCGTATTTCTGATGTTGGTAGAATTGATGTTACTGTTGAAAGTCTTGAAAATGAACAACTAACACTAGAAAAAAATGTTAGGGAAAAGTTTGAAAAAGAGGTGTATAAAGGTTATGAACTAGAAAGCAATAACTATCTCACTATGAAAGTTTGTGTAGAATTTATAAAAACTTTTTT
>JAYVHJ010000506.1:0-6613 GCA_043771315.1 Raineyaceae bacterium | reverse complement strand
CACAATAGGAGGAAAAGCTAAATTTATGATTGCTAACGTACTTGCAGCGACACTGGCAGGTTATTTGTATGGATTTAAGACAGAAGATATAAAACTTTCTTTGGAAACTTTTATCCCTTCTGCAGCGCAAACGCCAGGACGTATGAATATTTTTAATTTCAAGGAATTTAAGGTAATGATTGATTTTGCGCATAATCAGGCTGGATATTCTGGAATTGCAGATTTCTTGTCAAATATTGATTCTCCACACAAAATAGGTATTATTGCAGGTGTAGGCGACAGACGTGACCAAGACATTAGAGAATGTGCTACTATTGCCGCTCAAATGTTTGACCATATTATTATTAGGCGTGAAAGGCATTTGAGAGGCAGAACAGAGGAAGAGATTACTGGGCTTATTTTGGAAGGTATCAAACTTGCTAAAAGAAAAGTAACCTATGAAATTGTGCCAAAAGAAGTAGATGCTATCAAACACGCCATCAGTCTTGCAAAAAAAGGTACTTTTATTACTGCTTTGAGTGATGTTATCAGTAATGCTATTGAAGTGGTGCAGGATTATTTAGATAAAGAAAACGAAAAGTAAATTTTTAGTGATTTCATAAATAAAAAGCGTTCAGAATGTTATTCTGAACACTTTTTTGTTTATATACGAGGAACGGCTTATATTTCGGAAAGTTTTCTGGTCGTAGTGTCCCACTACGTCCCCTTCAATGTATTCAAGCGTCCCGCTTGTTTGCGTACTAAATACAAGAGCGGGACACTCAATACACTTTTTGAAGTCGTAGTGGGACACTACGAGTAGGTTTTTTCATAAATAAAAAGTGTTCAGAATATTACTCTGAACACTTTTTTATTGAAATAAGAAATAAAATCTAACTTATATTTTCAAATCCGCTACCCCAAATTTACTACCTTTCTTCACAACCGCTGATGTAGTGCCATCAATAAGTGTTATATCATCAAATTCTGTAGGTACAATCACTTTCCCAGCTGCATTGATAACACCTTTTTTGTTTTTAAGTGTAACCACAAAATAACTATCCACGCCTTCTTGTATATCATCATAAACACCCAAATTAACAGCAAAACCACCAGTAGGCTTAATAAGACCTTTTTTATCTGCTTTTGTAACAACAGCTAAACCGCTTTTCTTTCCAAAACTGCCAAAAGTTTCGTATTGTGGAGCTGCTGTATATTCTCCTTTTGTTGCCATAATACCAAATTTACCACCTGCATTAACTACAGAAGCGTTTTTTAGGAATGGAGGAGGAATTTGAGGAGATTCTATTTTGCAAGGCATAATAAGTTTTCCTGTTGCATCAATAATTCCCCATTTGCCACCTTTTTGTACCCACGCAACACCCTCACTAAACTCACGCACATCATCATAAGTACCAACGGCTACAATAATGCCCAATTCTTTGTTCAAAACGCCTTTTTTGTCGCCTTTGGTGACAATAGTTGTACCATCTGCTTGTGGACTAACTACATCAAAAAGTGGTTCTAAGATAACTTTTCCAAGTGTGTCTGTGATACCAAATTTCGTTCCTTTTTGAACATAATATCTTTCTTTTGAATGATAAGCGTATTGAAACGGTAATTTGAAACGTACTTTTTGAATAAAGGCAGCATCATAAAAACCTATCAAACCTTTTTTAGAAGCAGCAATAAGTGGCTCTGTGAAAGCATTAGCCTGAATCCAGTCAAATTCTGGCTCTAAAACAACTGTACCACCACTAGTGCTTACAACGCCAGCTTTTCCATTTATTTTTGTAATAATAAAATTTCTGCTCCAATTAGCAGCTTTCATTGTTTCTGCATTTGTGTAGATGCTGCCATCAAAATCTTTGTCAAATTCTCTGTAAACCACTTTTGCCTGTGAATTGAGGTAATAAGCAGTATCCATTTTTTTCATTTTGATAATGCCTTCTTTGTACATTGGCGTATTTTTCAAAACGTCATATTCTGGTTTTAGGATAAGTTGAGCGTTTTTATTCATAAAACCAACTTTGGTATCTCGCACAAAAACCATAATATTTTTGTCGGCAAAACCCAAAAGGTCTTCTCTTTTTGTGCCTTTCAAGACAATAGGACGACTACGCCCATCAATAAAGCCAAAAACGTCTTTATCTCTGAAAGAACAAACCTTGTCCTTGTCGTTTCCTATCATTTCTAAAGCATCATATTTTGCCTCCAAAATCTCTTCATCTTTTGCATTTAAGATACCAAACTTATCTTTTTTCTGAAAAATATAGTTAGGTGTACCCACAATAGGTGCAATGGATTTGTGTGAAGGCTCAATTTTGTAAACTGTTTTTTGTGCATTTGCAAAGTTAGCCATAAAAAGTGGCGCAATAAGCAAAGCAAAAAGGCTCTTTTTAACTATTTGTTTTGTATTTTTCATTATTGATTAAGTTATTTTATGAATTATTTTTTGAGATTTAATTAAAATTGTATGGTTCAATAATCACTATACAAATTCGTTGCCAAAATTGCAGTTTTTTTAGGATATTTCAAAGTTTTTTTTGATATTTTGGATAACTAAACACAAATATAGCGGTAGCATTTACGCCACCGCTATATAAATTTAAAATATCTGACTTATAATTATTTATTTTTTTTGATATGCCGCCAACATCCAAACCATTTTTTCGTGTACTTCTAAGACTTTTGTAAGAAAATCACAAGTGCCTGCATCTTCATTTTCAGCAGTTATTTTGATGTCTTTGCGTAGGTGCGTGATGATATGCTCGTGGTCGTGCAACAGGCTTTCTATCATTTCTGATGTCTCTGTTACGGTTTCTTCTTTAAGATGTGATAGTTTCAAAAAATCTTTTAATCTTGCGACAGGCGTTTCTCCTAGCATACGCACACGTTCCGCAATTTCGTCTATTTGCTCGTCTAAAATGGCATATTGGTCATCAAAAAACTTATGCAATTCCTGAAAATTGCCTCTTGCTACGTTCCAATGATAATTACGTGTTTTGGTAAAAAGTACATATTCATCTGCAATAAGCACATTAAGCAAATCTGTATTTTCTTTTACTGTTTTTTCAGAAAGTCCAATTCTATTTTTCATTTGAAAAGTGTTTTTTTAAGATGTTTTTAAAGGTCTTTTTTTGATAATTGATAAAAAAATGATTGGCTAAATTCCCATTAAGACAAAAAGAATTTAACCAACCATTTTTATTAAAACTGTGCGAAACTACAGAAAACTATGATTTAAAACCCGACTTAGCTTGTTCAACTTTGCCATCTAATTTGGTAACCAAATTTTTTGCTTCAGTAGAAAGCAAGTCTTTTGCATCACTCATAACACTTTCGTATTTGTTGTTAGCAGTTTCGTACATACTGTTGTACTTGTTTTTTAGGTCATCTGTATAGCCTTTTCCTTTAGCTAAGATGTTTTTTCTAGTTTGACTTCCTTTTTCAGGTGCAAACAAAATACCCAAAGCTGCGCCTGTAGCAACGCCAGCCAAAATGCTCAAAATTCCTTTTAATGAACTCATAATTATTTTTTATTTAAATGGTTAAGCTCCCAGCCCAAAGGGAGCAATGTAATTTTAAGGGCAATTATTTTAAATTGTTTTGAATTGTTAGCGTTTGTATTTAATTCACAATTTCTAATTTACAATTCATAATTCAAACTATTTAATTATTCTTTCTCCTTGAATTACTCGCAACAGAACGGCAACCACCGCAATAACGAGCAAAATATGAATGATTGAACCTGCGCTATACGCAAAAAAACCAATTGCCCAGAATACTATCAGCACTACGGCAATGATATACAGAAGATTTCCCATTGTTTTATTTGTTTAAATTTAAGGTTAGATGAATGCTTTCTGAATGATAAAAACTTATTTCTACTTAGTTAAGAGAAAAAGAGGCATAGAGGCTCAAAACACTGTTTTTGCCATCTGGGAAAGTATAATTTGTGCCTAAAAAAGTGCGTTCTTTGCCCACAGTTGTCAGCCCATAATTATAACGTACTCCAAAACCTACACCGCCCAAATCTGCGCCAATACCTGCTGCAACCCCAAAATCAAGTTTATTAAAATCATCAGTATCAAGATTATCTTCAAAATCAAAAAGCGTTACATTGGATTTATTTGTAGTTTTTCCGCTAAGTAAAAATGCTGCATACGGACCAGCGTGGACATTAAAATACTTGCCAATATTCACCACCGCAAGCACAGGAAGCTCAATATAATTGAGGCTAAAACGTGCCGTTCCATTCACAAAAGCATTATTATAGGTTGATTCCCCGCCTTTTGTCGTAAAATATAACTCTGGTTGGATAGCTAAAAAACTAGCCACAGGAAGTTTTGCAAACACACCAAGATTAAAGCCTGTGAGTACGTTATTGTCATCTACATCTTTTGTGTAAAGATTAGAAAAATTTACGCCTCCTTTAATACCAAACCTTGGTTTTAGCTCGTCATCTTGTGCTTGCGCTTGTGTGAGTGTTGTACACATAAGTGCAACTGCAGCTGTGAGAGTAATGAATAATTTTTTCATTTGTTTAACTTATTTTTTGAGTGAATAATATTTTATTTTTGTTTATCTGGAGTAAATTTTTAATAAATGATAATAAAAGATTGCCAAACTAAAGGCTTATGCAATCTTTTATTTGAAAAAGAACGCTCTTGCTGCTTACAATAGCTCTAAAAAATTATAAGGCAGCAACAATTTTAGCTAGTTCTTCTTTGGTTTTTCCAAGTTTAGCTTGGACTTTCTTCATCATTTCCTCTTTTTTGTTTTCTTCAAAATTGAGGTCTGCATCTGTGAGTGTAGAAAATTTTGCTTTCAGCTTTTTTTTCTGGTCGTCCCAGCTCACATGTTCTGGTGATGCTTCTTTGGCAGCTGTTTTATGAGCAACCTTGCTTGTAGCATTGTCGGTTTTGATAGCATTTTTGCTATTTTTGACTTCTTTCATAGTGAATAATTATTTAAGTGTAATGGTGTTATTACTATGCAAAGGTGCGACATTTTTCTTGCTAATATGTTACAAAAAAATATTAAAAAATTGCATTATTCCCATATTTGGAAGCCGTATAAAAAACAACAACAAATGTATTTAACTCACAATTCACAATTATTTAGTTATCTTTTTGAACTGTTTTAAGTTCTTGGAACTGTGCAAGTTGTATTTTGATGGACTCCAAATACTCACGCAAACTATCATTACTAACATTTTCTTGCCTGTAAGAACTAGCAAGGGGTGTTTCCATCAAGATTTTGTAAAGCTCTGGAAATTCTTTTTGGATTTTTGCAGTAATATCAAAAATCTGGTCGCTAATTTTTTTTTCTGTATTTTCCATTTTGATAAGGGTTTAAATAATTAGGAATTAGAAATTGATTATCCGCAAGTTGTATTTAATTCCTAATTCCTAATTAAAATTTATTTCTTATTATTGACAGTAAAATCTTTCAAAGATTGCCCTAATTCGTCCATATCGTGGTTAAATTCACGTTTGAAAGATTCCCAATCACTTTTCATTTTCTCTTGGTTGTTCATACGGTCACGCATAGCTTTATTTTTTGCTTCAACACCTTCAATACGAGCTTTGTAGGCGGCATCATTGGCTTTTTCAGACGCTTTCATTTCTGCTTTTAATGCAGTAATTCTGTCATCATTGTCTTTTATTTTCTGCTCTGTAGCTTCTCTAAAAGCCTTCCACTCATCTGCGTTGGCTTCTTTTTGTTGTTCTACTACTACCTGTTTTTGTGCGTCTTTGAGGTCTTCTTCAGCTTTTTCTACTTTTTTCTCTGCATTTTCTTCTTTTTTTGTTGCTGATTGGCAACTCGTGAAGACACTTGTGAAGATTGAGGTTGCCATAAGCATAATGAGTGCAATAGTTGGAGCGAAATTAAAATTTGTCTTTTTCATTTTGTTTGGGTTTATTTGGTGTTATTGTTAATTGATTTTACTTGATTTGTTTTTTTAACTTTTTATTTGTACTATTCTAAGATTGTAATTATTATTTGTAATTTTGTATTTCATTTACAATTCCTAATTCACAATTCCTAATTATTTACATTTTACTGATTTTCTCACATTCAATAGCACATTCACGGCAGGCTTCTGCGCATTTTTGGCAATGGTCGTGGGCGTGTTTTTCACATTCTTCTGCACAAGCATTACAAGCGTAGGCGCAGAGTTGAGCAATTTGTGCGACAAATTGATTTTCATAAGTCATTGCCTCCATTGTAAAAAAGCAAGTCTGAACACAGCTATCATCAAGTTTGATGCAATGTTCTAGCATTTTTCTTTGTGGCTCGTCCCTACATTCTGTTGCGCAATTTTTTGCGGCTAAAGCTGCTACTAAACAGGCATCAATACAAGTTTTAAAATTAAGATGATTCATTTTTGTATTTTTTTTAGGATTAAGAAAATTCACTGTTGCTTAATTCTAAGCAACAGTAAAAAGCATCATTCAACTATTCTCCAATAATTTTGTGCAACTCTTCTTTAGTTTTACCCAGTTTCTTTTGAAGATTGCCAAACATTTCATCTTTTTTGCCTTCTTCAAACATCAAGTCATTGTCAGTAAGTTCTGCAAATGCTTGTTTTAACTTGCCTTTTTGTTCGTTCCAATTGCCTTTTAAT
>JAYVHJ010000505.1:0-8294 GCA_043771315.1 Raineyaceae bacterium | reverse complement strand
CTGACTGTGATAAAACAGTACCTCATCTCCCAATTGCATTTCCTTTAAGTTGTTGCGTGCCTGTGCATTGCGTACAGAATAAATTTCAAATTTCCCATTACGCAATATATCTCGCCAACTGTACCTAAAAGGCGCAAATTTTACCAGCCAATAATTCATACAATTTTATGCTAAACCGTACAACTCCAAATAGTCATCACTTTTACCCACTTTTACTAAATTTGCCTTTTGTGCCTTAGACAGTTTTGGATAACGCCTTGCATACCAGTTTTCTACCTCCAAAACATCAGCAACATCTAAACCGTAAGCCTCATAAACCAATTTGTCTATCTCTATCTGCTCATTACTAGCGTAGTCATAACGGGGGGTGTGTTTTTGTTTTTGAATGATTTGAGTTACAAGTTCCTTAACTAATTCATTTTCTGTTTCAAAAACGACTGGTGTTTCTTTTAGCTTATCAGCTGAGGCGTGAACGGTATTATCAATAAAATTTTTTATAAAAAACCTAGTGATTTTTGATGTCAAAAATCCCAAAAAAGAATTCATTTCATAATTACCAAATATTGATGTTGCTTCTGTATTAAAAACAGCACCAGAATTCACTCTAAATGTTGGACAATAAACACCTGTTTGAGAATAATCAATTCCATTTTGAAAATAAAATGAAGTATTCTGAAATCTGGATTTTATTTTACCAGTTGCATCTGCCAAAGTTTTAATTTGGTTTACAGCCCATTCACTCCAATCAATGAAATAGTTTGTATCAACCCAATAATTTGGTAACCAGCCTGTACCAGAATCACTTTCACCACCTTTGTCGTGAGCTATAATATATTTCCCACTAAAATATCTTTCACTTTTTGGGTTATCTTTGCTTATTCCTTTTTCAATGATAGCTAAACGAAGTTTATCATTTGTTCTAATTTTCTCTAAATCTGCTTCACCTACCAAAAACTCTTTAAATTCCTCAATACTTCTATAAGTTCCTCTCGCATCAGGATTTTGAAATAAATAAGCTTCATTATCACCAGTTTGTAAACCAACCTTTACATCAGCAATATCTCCCAACTTAACAACTTCAATATCCTTTCCATTCATTGATATTTTACATACTGGGACTTCTTTTTCACCTACTTTTTTAAGCTCATTTTTTGTGCTTACATCATTCATCAAACTAAACAACTTAGGGCTTGCCACAAAAAAAGGAATATTACTATTTGTTTTTATTAGTGTTTGTGGGTAGTAGTAAATAGCATATTCAGTATTACTAATATTTTCTTTAACACCTTCAAAATCAATGCCTTTGGTAAGGTTTAAGACTTCAGAAAAATGCTCATAGTTGTCGTGTATACTGATGTTTGTAAGGTCAGCCATCATACAAATATGGTTTTCGTCTATTTCTTTTTGTGTATTACGTTCTGCAATCATTACTACCGTATTTACGGTTGCATTAAAAGTATCAGGGTGAACACGTATCATTTTATGTACGTAGTTCTGCATCAAATGCTTACGTAGTTTAAAGTGGCTTTTAATTGTCATAAAAGTATCACTCACTATATAGGCAAGCACGCCACCGTTTTTAAGGGGTGTAATTGTTGGCGTACTATCTGTATTTCGTTGCATAAATCTAGCAATAAAAGCTCCATAAGGGTCTTTACTATCAATATCTAGTGCTTTACGTACATCATCAGAGATTTTAGTTCCTCCATACGGTGGATTACCAATGACACAATCAAAACCGCCCACCTCACTTAATTCTGGGTAAAAATACTCCATATTAAAAAAAGGCGCAGCCAATGTGCCGTGAGTAAACCAATGGCGTATCAATTCTTTATTTTGCCCTTTAATTCGTTTACTTGTTATATGAAAAGAGAAATTAGGAAAAGCAACATCAAGTATATGAATGATTTCATCACTAATATCTTGTCTTTCTTTTTGTGAGATTTCGGGTTGGTAATAACGTGTTCTAGCATCAATCAATTTTTCAATAGCATCTTTGCTAAAAAGGTCAGGTTTTATATTTTTTAGGCTATCCGCACAAATAATTTTAGTTTCAATATTTGGCATTGGCGTAATTCCTTTTTCTGTTTTTTGGTCAATCAAAAGAGAGATAAAGAAACGCAATTTAGTAATTTGTACTGCTAGTGGTTGAATATCTATGCCATAGATACTATCACGAATAATCCCTAATTTGCGCCCATAGTCGTTTAGATGCGAGGTAAGAACTGTTTTAAATTGTATTCGTTGTGCTTTATCAACGTTTTTGAGTTTAAGATTTACCCATTTTTCGTTGTTAGCATCTACCAATTTCAATATATCCACCATACGGTGCAACATTCCCATTGGAAACGCACCAGAGCCACAGGCAGGGTCAAGCACTTTGTATTGGTCTAGCGCATCAACGACTGCCTGCTCAAAGTCTGTGTCATTATCTTTGAGCATATCATAATAGACTAAATCACTTACTTTAGCTTTTGCATCTTTTATGTTTGTGTAGTTGTTGCTGATGTATTTAGACAAATACAAATTAAGGCTGTCATTGACCATTTCAAAAATTACTTTTCGTGGCGTATAATAGCTCCCAGTTTGCTTACGAATACTTTTAATGGTGCTTTCTTCCAGATTAGAATCTAGTTCTGCTAACAGATTTTCAAACACTAAGCCCAACATTTCTGGGTCTAATGCTATATCTTCCTCAAATGGAGTATTTTCGTCTAGTGTAAATTTGTAAGATTTCAGAATGCCGTTCAGCCCTTTATGCTGGACTATTTCAATAGAAGTAGTTGCTTTTGCACCTTTTCCTTTGGTAACTTGTGTTTCCTCTTGAATGCCATAAAAGAGAAAATTAGGAACTTTTATTACTGTGTCTTCAATGCTTTCTTTTGCATTATCTTCATCAAGTTTATCAAAGATACCGCCGTTGAGATAAGGAATACTAGTGAGCCAGTCTGTTTTGAAATCATCGTGCCAGTATTTAGTCCAACCAAAATCTTTTATTGATTTTTTATCCTTTTGGTTGAGCGCATTATAAAAGATATTTTGCAAAATTCCTCTGTAATAGGAGTTACTTTTGAGAAAATTTTTGTCTTCAATATCTTGTGTTAGGTTGTATTTGTTTTCTTGCCAATCAGTTAATTCAAGAAGTTCTTTGTTAATTAGTCCTTTTTCTTTGACAAACCAACAGAACATAGTTCTTGCAAGCAAGCGCACCAAAAAGTTCTTAATATTATCTTTTTCAGTAATATAATCAGGCTTGAAAGGAAGTTTTATATTTTTGGAAGCATAATAGAACCAGTCTTGTAAATCAGCATAAAACTGATTATTCAAAGTCTGTAAAGAGAATACGGATTGCCAATAATTGTAAAGCAATCTAAAGGTATTGATTTTATTTGGGTCAATAGTTAATCCTGCTAAAATTCTAAGGTGGGCAGTATGTGGTTTTGTGGGATTAACGTCTTTTAGCATAGTTACTTTTCCTATTTTCTCGCCTTCACGCCAATCTTGTGTGTATTTTGTGTGTTCACTATTAGCAAAAGAGATAAAGCCATTATATTTGAAAATGATGGTTATAGGTGTATATGGAAAAGCCCTATTAAAAGCCCTCGTAATTTCTGCTATGTGGCTTCTTGTGATGGGCAAATTATCTTTGCGTTGGTGCAATGTTACGCCAAAAATCATCAGACCATCATAATCTTTTTTAAGATTTTTTACGTTTGCTAAACTATTGAAAGTTGTTATTTGTCCAAATAAACTGTTTTCATTTTGCTTAAAAACGGCATCATCTACCAGCCCCAGCACATAGACTTCGTTTATGAGTTGATGTGCTTCGTTGATGTTTTTAAATTTCTCGCCTAAAATGTCGGCAGGTTTTGCAGGTTTGTCAGCCAAATAATTGACAGGTATTTTTAGTTCTCCAAAAAATGCTTTTAGTGCATCTATAAAAGGCTCTGTATGGAATTTTATAATTGAGTTCATTATTTGCTTATGATAAACCAAGTGATTAAATCAAAATTATCTTTATTAAATTTTTGTGAAGGTGCGCCTTCTTCTTTTAATTGTTTGATGATGCTTTTGCCGCCTGATTTTAGTTTGTTGAGCATATCAAGGGTAGCGTTTCCCATTGTTTGCTTGACTGTTCCGTCTTCTTGTGTTTCTTCTGTAATAGACTGATTTGTAAGCCACGTACATAGCGCAGATGACAAATGTTCAATAGACTTTGGCTCACCTTGGTCAATTCCTTTTGGCACAAAACGGATTTCGTTTTTGTGTTTTGCAAGTGCGCTTAATACTTCTCTTTGGTTTAGGAAGACTGATTTTCCCAAATGGTCAATATAAATGAGTTCGTAGCCTTTGTATTTAGCATTATTTTCTTTGTATGCTTTTGAGGTTTTGCTTGGATAGCCTAATAAAGCAATCATTCCTTCTTTGGGGCAAATCTCTTCAATGGCTTTGAAGCCTGTATAAATGCCTTTTGGCATTGCTTTATAAAACTCTTCATCTTTTCTCAACTCTTCCATAAGTTCTTGCCTAAAAGTTTCCAGTGAAAAATCATCAAAACCCAATGATTTTTCTGTATCAATTTCTTCCCAAGAAGATTGCATTTGTTCTAACATTCTTGCGTTTTGTTTTTGCTCCAGATTCTCATCTTCTGCCATTTCCTTAAATGTTTCAGAGAAATCAAGATGTACTTCAGAGCCTGCAAGTTTCATAGCAGCCATACGTTGTTCTATTCTGCCCTGCAAATTCAGATAAGAATTGATGTTGCTGGAAGGCCAGAAATTGATACCAAATATTTTTGCATTTGGTGACCCCAAGCGGTCAATACGCCCCATTCGTTGAATGACACGCACAGGATTCCAATGAATATCATAATTAACAACCAAATCACAATCTTGCAAGTTTTGCCCTTCACTCAACGCATCAGTAGCAATCAAAATATCAATAGGATTTTCTAGTTTTTCGTGTGTTTTCTTGTCGTTTTGTGCAATCCAATTTTTCCATTCATCAAATTGTTTGTTCAATGAAAGTTCTTTGTTTGCTGGCTCAAAAGCCCATTCTTTCTCTTTGAATAATTTTGTAAAAGGTGCAAAGCGTTCCAAAATTGGTTCATATTTTTTAGTTTCTCCCTGTTCGTTCCAAATTTTTGAAGTGTCGCCACTCACTGCTGCCACGTTGTTAAAACCTCTTGCCGTTAGTTGTTCAAACAAATAAAACGCAGTATCTTTATAAACGGTAAAAATCAAAACTTTGACATTTCCACTATTTTCACCTGCCTGTCTTTTCTTTATGATGCGGTTGATGAGTATTTCCAGTTTGTCGTCCTCACTTTTATGATTTTGAGGTTTTGTTATTTCTTTGTCAATTTTTAGTTTAAATTTATCAAGATTTGATTTCAAAACCTCCAATGCTTGAATATCTGCTTTCAGATGAGTTTTAAAATTTTCAAGATTATTAGAACGGTCAATATCAACAAGTAAAGTTTTGCGTTTTTTGCCCAATGTAAAATCTTCCATTTGCCCTAAAAAATCTTCATCTTCAAAAAAATCTGATTGGTCATCATTCCAGTCAGTTTCTTTTTTAGTTTTCTGATATTCTCTAATTTTATCTAGTGCGTTTTGGTGATGCTCCAAAATTTTACGTACTGTTGAGTGGAAAGAAAACCAAGAAGATTCTAGCCTTTTGACGAGCAAGATATACATCATTTTCACAAGAAACTTATCTCGTTGTTTTTCGTCGTGTGCTTTGTTTGTTGTGTCAAGAAAATCATTATAAAAAGAGGGTTGATAACCTGAAAGCATTGGTGGAAATTCTTTGAATAATTCCTCAAAAGTTTCAAAGTTTCCAATTTGTTTTGGTGTTACAAAAATATTTTCTGGTGTTGTTTTTTTAGGAAATTCTAGTCCATCTTGTTGTCCTTCAATCATTTTACGAGTTCTGGCAACAGTCAGGGCATCTGTTAATTTGAAAAAGTTAGCAGGCAAAGCCTTAATAAACTCTCCAATTTTTGGTTGTGGTTCTTGTGTCCACTTATTAAATGCTTCTTGTGCTACTTTGAAGGTGTAATCAACATTTTTGATATCAAGAGATTCTTCAAAACCACCTGCTTTTCCACCAACAATTAGTTTAAATTGGTTTCTAATATCTACCAACGAGTTGTTAATGGGTGTTGCAGAAAGCATCAGTACTTTTGCATCTATGTTTTTTGACAATATTTCATCAACTAAAAATTTATATTTTTTTGATTTATTATTTCTAAGGTTATGGCTTTCATCAATTACAAATAGTTTGGGTTTGTCACTTGAAAATTTTTTATCTGCTGTATCCAGATATTTTTCCATTAAGTTGTCCGTAAGGTCTGTATGAAATCTTAGGAAATATTCAAATTGATCTTTTTCAAATTTTGAGTTTTGATTTTTCTGATAGATTCTCCAGTTATATTGTAGTTTCTTTGGGCAAATCAAGATAATTTGTCGTCCTGCTTGCTGGTAATATTTAATTACAGCCAAAGCAGTCCAAGTTTTCCCTAAACCTACAGCATCAGCCAAAATTGCACCATTATGTTTTTGAAGCATCTTGATAAGGCTCAAAACGCCTTTTTTTTGAAATTCATACAAGGACTTATAAATAACTGTGTTTTCAAGCCTTCCAATTTGTTTGTTAAATTCTGGATTATTATTTTCTGTTAATAGTTCATCACCAAAAAGTTCAAACAATACTTTGTAATAGAGTTGTTTTGGAGAGTATTGAGTAAAAATCTTTTTGATTTCGTCAATAAGATATTGTTTGAAAGGGATTTCAGTTATAGTTCCTTTGGCATCAATAATGGTTTTATAGTCGTGTGCTTGTGGTCTTGCCCATAACCCTTCAAACCACGTTATAAGTTCGTTGTATTGTGGGTCAGAGCCAAAACTCGCAATATTTAGTTCCACATTGCTGGTGGTTTTCATACCAACACCTGCTTCTGTGAGGTTGGAACTACCTGAAATGTAATAATCTTTTTGTGGGTCTTTCTCTTGGTGCTTATACAAATATGCTTTTGCGTGGCAAAAATTTGGTTCTAATGTTTTTGCTTTTACTTTATCTAGTTCTAAAAAAGCTACGGCTTCTTTTGCCACTTTGCTAAGTTTTAGTGAGGCATCAATGTTAATATCTTCATTTAGAAGGTCTAACGCTCTATCTTTGTCAAAATCAAAACTCACAATATCACCAAGAATAAATTTGTATTCATCAATTTTATGATTAGTTACTTTTGATAAATACGCCAAAGCTCCAACGGTAAAGTAGCCTGTAACGATAGATAGTTTTCCTGTTTGTGTATATTTTGTAATCCACTCGTGGACTTTGAAATTCCCATTTTCATTGTCTAATATCATAGGGCTAATTTATTTATTCTTATTTTGATGTCGTTGAACGACTGGTAAAAATTATTACTTTTTATTCCAAAAGTTCAATAAAAGCACTTTTACGCTACTTTTGGAAAGCCCAAGTTGTATGCTGGTTTTATCTTCGTTTATCCCTTAAATTTCTCCACTCTTTCCAGAATGTTAGGTAGCCTTTTTTGTCAAAGTCGTCCGTTGGAATTGTTTTTGGTTTGCTATCCTTAAAAAACTGTTCTACTGTGTCAGCAAAGTTAAACACTATGTTTTTGTAAATGTCCTTATCAATAGTTGCTTCATTCCCGTTGTTCAAAACATGTCTTACTTTATTGTCATTTGTATGAATAATTTTCCAGTCAATTCCTGTGTCACAACCTTGGATTATTACAGTTTTTTGATTGTCGTCTGCTATGAAAAAGTGTCTGCAACAAGGCAAGAGTTGATTTGAATAATTATCTTTTTCATAATCCTTTTCTATTGTTCTTAGAAGCGACAACGCAGTTGAACTTAAAGTCCAGTCGCCAGTTGATTTGTCAGAAACAATTTGGTCACCAATTTTTAAATATACGTGTCCGTGAGCACAAAGGTCAGCTGGTTCGTCAACATCTGTTATCCAATGAAGGTCTAATATTTTTATGTCAAACGTATTGTCAATCATTTTTTATTATCATTCATTCTAAAATAGCACACAACGTGTTAATATACGTAACTGCGCACTTTTCTCTGCAACATAATTATATTAAATTTATATTCCAAATAAAATTCATTTTTTTGGAATATAATACTTTTTTGTGATTTTGCAAAAGCTATAAATTGTCCACCTTTGTTGGTATCACTAAAACACCAAATAATATCAGTTTTCTTTGCTATATTATGCAGAAAACAATGATTTAAGTATTTGATTATCAAATCATTTTG
>JAYVHJ010000504.1:0-6583 GCA_043771315.1 Raineyaceae bacterium | reverse complement strand
GATTTAACGCAAATTTACGAGTTATTTCTAACTTATTTATCAAACTCAAATAATAAAGCAAAAGTTTTGACAACAAAAGATTATTAGCTGAAACAAAAGAACATATATTTGCGTAAACTCAAATAGTTAATCCAAAAAATCAACAAAAATTCAAGCAAAATCTTATGAAAAATTTATTTTTGTTTATGCTCATTGCAGGTAATCTTTTTGCTTGTAAATCCAAATCAAACCCAACACCAGACCCAACCACAAGCACACCTGTAACTCTTGTTTGTGCTGCTCCTGCTCCTTTAGATATGACAGGAGCGAGTAATTGGGGAGATGGCACGCCTGCAAGTTGCACACAAACCGCCCTTCAAACGCTCATTACGGCAGGTGGGAAAATCAACTGTAATTGTGGTTCTGCGCCTTTTACACTCACGCTTACAAGCTCGTTAGATGTACCTGCACGCAAGGAAGTTATTATTGATGGAAAGGATATTTTAACCATTAGTGGTAATAATTCTGTGCGTATTTTTGACAAACAAGCACCTGCAAATCAAGGAGAAGGCACTTTATTTGCCGTCCAGAATATGAAACTTGTCAATGGGAAAGCTAGCAATGAATTAGGTGGAGCAGCTATTTTGGGGAGATTTTTTGGTAGTTTGAAAGTTATCAATGTTACTTTTAATAACAATGAAAGCCAGCTTTCTAACGCAGATGCTTGTGGTGCAGTGCATACAGGCGGCTACAAAGAGGTTTTGTTTGCTAATTGTATTTTCAGTAACAACAAAGCGGCAAACGGTGGCGCAGTCGGCACTATTGGTAGTTCTCAAACTTTTATCAACTGTAAATTTGAAAATAATGAAGCGACAGGAACTGGAGGCACTTTTGACAAAGGCGGAAGCGGTGGAGCTATCTATGTTGATGGCGTTGACCAAAATGGCGTAAATAATACAATGTCTATGTGTGGTTGTACTTTTATCAATAATAAAGCAAAGTATCAAGCAGGCGCACTAAATGTTATTTTTTATGCTAACAAAGGAAGTGCCTTGACTATGGATAAATGCTCTTTTGAAGGTAATAGTTGCACGCCAGATAAAGGTGGCGCATTTTATTTTATGAATGGTAGTCTAAATCTTACTAATTCTACTTTTGCTGATAACACAACTACAGGGCTTGGAGGCGCACTTTGGACAAACAATTATAATGCAACTATCTCTAATTGCACTTTCAAGGGTAATAATGCTGTTAGTGGGAATGATGGTTTGGGTGGCGCACTTGCCTTAGATGGTAGCGGTACAAGCAAAGTAGCAACTATTACAAATTGTACTTTTGCTGAAAATAGGGCTGGAAACTTTGCTAGTGCCATTTTTAATGGTGGGGATTTGACTTTAACTAATAATTTATTTTACAAAAATAAGGTTGGTGTTGGTAGTCAAAGTAATGCAGATGCAGGTGCAGTCATCAACAAACAATCTAATCTTGCTGTAAATCAAGGGAATATGCAATTTCCAAAGGAATATACAAGCCAATTTGGAACAGCTGATGACAACTGGATTACGACAAGTGTACTCACAACTGATGCAGGGCTTTTGCCACTGGCAGATAATACAGGTGCAACAAAAACAATGGCTATTCCTACGACAAGCACCGCAAAAGATAAGGGAACTAGCACAGGCGCACCCACAACAGACCAAAGAGGCAAACCTCGTAACGGAAACGTAGATATTGGCGCATTTGAAGTCCAATAAAAAAATAAGTTTAAAAATATTTTTTTAACAAGAAAATAGTTATATTTGCCTAATATTTTTAAGAAAAATTTAATAGACAACAATATATAACGAAGTTTTGTAGAAAATATTTGAAATACCCACTATTTTATCAATTATTTTCTGATTTTTTACAACTTTATTTTGTTTATTATTGTCGTTAGGTTATTACTTAGAAAATAGAAAATATTTATTACTACTTTTATGAAAAATCTCATTAAAATATTCTGCTTATTTCTTGCACTAATCATTGCCACAAGTAGTGTTAGTCAAGCACAATCACTTATTTTAGATGGTGATGTCCTACTTGATAATCCTAATGAAAAATTTAAGAAACTGAAAAATACAGCACCTTATAAAAAAATCCAAAAGGATAATCTTGCCCCTTTGAAAGCCAAAAAAGAAGCAAAAGTTGTTCAGCAAGAAGAAATAAAGGAAAATGTGAAAGAAGGCATTAAAGGGAAAACAAGCAATTTTCACGGAAATACAGAAATTGACAATTCTAGCAATATGCAAGATGAAAATGAAGCACCTTACAAAGAAAATCTAATTAAAATTGTTTTTCAACTGTTTGCCTTTTGGATAACTGCTAATTTTAGCTAAATGATTATGAATTGTGAATTAGAAATTGTGAATGAATACAAAATAAAAGCCGTTGTTTGTAAGATACAAACAACGGCTTTTCGTTCTTTTTATTTCGTCCATTCTGTCCAAGGAATAACAAATGGCAAAACTAACACCCAAATCAGAAAGAATAATGCCATTCCCGTTGGATAAGGCTGATTATTTCTAATGGCGGGTAATGTGACTACTAAAAGCCAAGTTCCCTTGTAGATTAGTTGTACCAAAAGAATTGGCGAAAATGAAATTGGTCGCCAAAGCCCTAATATTGATAAAATAGCTATTGCTAACCAAAGGCAACCTACAAGCCTTATTACTTCTGTTGGTTGGTAAGCGTTTTGAAAAACTGTTAATGCGGATTTCTTTGGATTGAAAACTGATGTAATACTTATCCAACCTGCTACAATGATATTTGATATATAAATTATTTTTAATGCTATCATTTTTTTGATTTTAAAAAGTTCGTCCAATTCCTGTTTTTAGAACTGGATAAATTGCGTTATTGTCTGCGTTTGTTGTTCGTCCAATCCCTAATCTGTTGTCAAAAGTCCAAGCATTAGATTTCCCAAATCTGTACGCATAGCCATAACCTGCGTAAGGTAGAAAAGAGATGTTTTTATCTTTACGCAAAAAGTCGTTTTCAATAAATGCAGTTCCAATAAATATAAAGTGCTTATTCATCCTTTCGTTGATAAAATACTTCAAATTTACTCCGTGAGTATTGATAAAATTTGTTTCTAACTGAACTGTAACTTTATCAAATGTTCTCGTTTCCAACGTGAGTAAAGGGCTAAACGGTGGAAAAATCAGGAAACTTAATCTGATATTTCCAACTGGCAATTTAGGTTCATTTGTTTGTGCTTGCACCTTCAAAAGCGTAGAAAACAACCATAAGAAAATTATTATTTTCATTTGTTTTCTGCTATTCTTTTAAAATTATTCATTACTTCTGGCAAAACCTTTCGGAATTGTCCGCCAAGCATAAATCCAAAAATATATTTCAAAAATCCTGTGAACGCAATATCATCTGTAAAATGAATTTCGTTATTTTTTTCTGTCAAACTACGTTTAATCACGAGTTCACCAACAGGCATAATTGTATTGAAAGTGTAGGACTGATCAGGGACAAGTTCCGAAATATAAAATTCCAGTTTTGGTCCAGTTTTGGGCTTCATTGTTCCTTTTGCACCTTCTGCAAAAGTGCTTTCAAGGTTTGCTTCAATGATTTCTGTGTCCCATTGATGCCAATTTTGAACGTCAATAAGTGTTTGCCAAACATTGACTTTTGTTGCATTTACAGGAATTGTAAAGCTGAAATGATGATTACTTTGCTCCATTTTTTTAGATAGATTGTGAAAAACTTTTTACAAATATCTGTCTATAAAACCAGAAACTACTTCACCTATGTTAAGTCGTCAATTTTTTTCTTATTCTGCTTAAAGATTGTGGAGCAATGCCTAAATGTGAAGCTAAGATTTTCAGAGGAATACGTTTTAAAAGTTTGGGTTTGTTTTGTAACATTTTTTCATAACGGAATTCTGCTGTTTCAGTTTGGAGTTCTTCTAATATTTCTTCTGTAAAAAATTGTACTTCTTGAATTATTTTTCTTGCAAAATCTGTCCAACTTTTAAGTTTATAAAGTTCATTTGCTTGTTTATACGAAATTTGCCAAACGACTGATTTTTCTATGGCTTGAATATTCTCATTTGCAGGTTTTTGGGAATTAAAACTTGCTTGTGAGGTAAAAAAATAGGGTGCTTCCGTAAAAAATTTAGTGATATTGTTTCCATCTTTATTGATATAAAAATGAAGTAATCCACTTTCCACAAAGTAAAGGTGTCGGCAAATTTTACCTTCTTGTAGTACAATTTCGTCTTTCTCTACAATTCGTTTTTCAAAGCAATCAGAAATCTGCTCCCATTCCTCTGATGGGAGTAAAGTATAATTTTCTATAAATTTTCGTAACGTGTTCAATTTATGTTATGTCAATTTAATAGTGGGTTGTATGCTGGCAGTCTTGTAGGTAATGCACTTTTTAGACTTTACTTTATTATCCTAAATTTTCTAAAAACTTTAATAAAAAATCACTTTCAGGATTTTTTGAGAGATTTTTGTAAGATTTTTGGAGAAAATAAATAAATTGTTTTTTTTCATCTTCAGAAAAACCCATCAAAGCCTCACTATTCATATTTTCAATAGCTTCTCCAATTTCACCAACAGTTTTTTTGCCCTTACGAGTGAGTAGAAGCACATAACTACGTTTGTCTATACCTTGTTCACGTATGATATAACCTTTTTTAACAAGAAAATTGATAATGCGTACCATTCCTGCCTTATCAATTTTGAGCAAATCAGCTATGTTTTGCTGGGAAATAGTTTTTTTACTTTGTTCACTTTCCTCTATTACCCATAAAATGATAAAATATTTGTCTAATTGCGTAAATTCTAACTCTATGGTAAGTGTTTGAAGGTACATTTTGTCAATTAGCCCAAAATAAAGAGAAAAGAAATAATCTGTTTTTTTCATATTTAAGTTTAAAACGCATTATTGAAGTCAGAAGTTTCCTTCTGACTTCACAATAAAAATAGCCCCCAACCCCAAAGGGGAGCAGTACAAATACATTTTTAGAGAATAGTTAACTTCACAAGAAAATTGTATTTAATTCATAATTTACAATTCACAATTATTTAAGCATTTGCTTTTGCAAAAACTTTTTCTAATGCTTGTGTTATTTTAGAAGAAAGCGTTTGTAGTTGTTCGTCAGTCCAAGCCACTTTTACGACCAAAGAAATCAGTCTTTGCATCAAATTTTCTGTTTTTGGAAGGTGTAAATTGTTGTAATCTTGTGGCGCACCAAGCAAATGAACAACCATTTTCATAGGAGAATTCATATTACGCAAATGCTCCCAATTACGGATATAGTGGTAATTATTGTCATACCAATATTGTACACCAGTTATATCAGGAACGCCCAAAGCCTTAAGTTCCGCCACTACGGCACGTGCTGTGGTTTCGTCAGGTAAGAAAAAATCCATAAAAGTCGCTGCATCACCATTTTCGTCAGGGATATGCCTAAAACTAACCTCTGGAAATTTGGCTAAAGTGTCGTGTAAAACTTTCTTATGTTTGCGTTGTTGCGACAAGATATAATCAATTTTACGGATTTGCGCAAGTCCAACGGCAGCATTCATCTCGCCCATACGGTAGTTAAAACCCACTATTGGGTGATTTTCTGCACCTCTATTGTCGCCAAGATGGTCGTGTCCGTGGTCTGAAAATTGTTCTGCTTTATGGTAAAGATTTTCATCATTACAAATAATTGCACCACCTTCACCACAAGTAATAATTTTGAAAAAATCAAAAGAAAAACAACCCATTTGCCCAAAAGTACCTGCCGCTTTTCCTTTGTAGCTTGCGCCCAAACCTTGCGCTGTATCTTCAATAAGTAAAAGATTAAATTCTTTACAAATTTCCAATATTTCTGTGATTTTAGCCATAGCACCGCACATATGCACAAGCACAACAGCTTTAGTTTTTGGCGTGATAGCGGCACGAATACCCTCTGGAGAAAGGCACAGCGTTTCATCTATCTCTGCAAAAATAGGCAAAGCACCGCCCAACATTGCACCCTCTGCGGTAGCAATGTACGTAAAGGGAGGTACAATCACTTCATCACCTGCGCCAATGCCACAAGCTGCCATAGCAATAGCCACTGCAGTAGAGCCACTTGTACAAGAATGAGCATATTTTACACCATTAAATTTAGCCAATTCTGTTTCAAAATCTCTTGATTTCCAATGATTTTTGCGTATAGAGTCGTGGTTATACCTAAACAAAACGCCCGTTTCTAATACATCATTTACTTCTTTGCGCTCTTCTGCGCCAAATAATTCACTTCCTGGCATATCTATTTTTTTTAAGTTGAATATTTTTGAGTATTTTTTTGCTCAAAGATAAGTATTTTAATTGTGAATTATAAATTTTGAAAGAGAAATTAGTATGCACTATGCACCAAAAGGATTTCGTAAAAGTTGAGATAAAATAAGAATCCTAACAGGCTTGGGACAATATTTTTGTTCCGAACCATAAGAAAGACAATAGTTTGGAAAAAGTTATATAAAATCTAAAAAAAATGCTACTTTTGTAGTAGTATTTTAAATATCTAATCCAAATATCAAACCAAAAAATATAATGAAAGAAGTGTATATTA